>JAHJYN010000160.1 GCA_018826885.1 Alphaproteobacteria bacterium
CCCTCTTCCATGGCGGTGACCTCATAGACGCCATAGGCGATCTCGGGGCCGTAGCTGATGGCGCGGTTGGCCGGGATGGTCCAGGGCGTGGTCGTCCAGATGACGATCGCGGGCGTGGCGTGGCGGAAGGCCAGCAGGTCGTCGTCGTGGTCGTCGGTGGCGCCGGTGACCGGGAATTTCACCCAGATCGTGGGCGAGACATGGTCGTGATACTCGATCTCGGCCTCGGCCAGGGCGGTGCGCTCGACCGGCGACCACATGACGGGCTTGGAGCCACGATACAGCTGGCCGGAGTTCTTGAACTTGTGGAACTCGGCGACGATGGCGGCCTCGGTGGTGAAGTCCATCGTGGCATAGCGGTTGGCCCAGTCGGCAGTGACGCCGAGACGCTTGAACTGGTCGCGCTGGACGTCGATCCAGCCCTCGGCATAGGTGCGGCAGGCGGCGCGGAACTCGGCCTTTGAGACCTCGTCCTTGCGGCGGCCCTTGGCGCGGAACTGCTCCTCGATCTTCCACTCGATGGGCAGGCCATGGCAGTCCCAGCCGGGGACGTAGTCGACGTCATAGCCCAGCAGGAAGCGCGACCGGACCACGAAGTCCTTGAGCGTCTTGTTCAGTGCATGGCCGATGTGGATGTCGCCATTGGCATAGGGCGGGCCGTCGTGCAGCACATAGAGGGGGGCGTTCTGCGACTGACGCTCGGCGCGCAGGCGGGCGTAGAGGTCGCCCCAGGCCTCGAGGATCTCGGGCTCCTTCTTGGGCAGGCCGCCGCGCATGGGGAAGGGCGTCTCGGGCAGGAAGACGGTGTCGCGATAGTCGCGGCCAGTGGGAGCAGTATCGCCGGTGTCGGCCATGGGTCAGTCTCGTGTCGTTGATCGTTCGCGTGAAGTTTGATTCCGCTGCTTGAGCGGGGCATCCCGGCGTGCGCGAGGCGTCAGGCCTGCGGCGCTACGCCGGGCGGCTAATCGAAATCACACGGATCACGCGGACGGTCATGGTCAGGCCGGTCTAGCAGAGGCGGCGGGCGATGCGCCAGCCGAAACCGCCAGCGCGGCGCGGGCGGCAGCCGCATCGGACTCGATCTGGACCTTCAGGGCGTCGAGGCCGTCGAAGGTCGCCTCGGGCCGCAGGAAGGCGACCAGATCGGTCTCGACCGTCTGGCCGTAGAGGTCGCCGTCGAAGTCGAACAGCCAGACCTCGAGCAGGGGCTGCTCCAGCAGATACATGGGGCGGACGCCGAGGCTGGCGACGCCGTCGATGACGCGGCCGTCGGCCAGACGGGTGCGCGTGGCGTAGACCCCGAAGGCCGGGCGCATATAGTCGCCGAGCGCGATGTTCAGGGTCGGCACGCCGATGGTGCGGCCGCGCTTGTCGCCGTGGATGACCTCGCCCTCGATGGCGAAGGGACGGCCGAGGATGGCGGTGGCGCGGGCCATGTCGCCGGCCTGCAAAGCTTCGCGCACGGCGGATGAGGACAGCTTCAGCCCGTGGGCGTCATCGACGCGGGCGACCGGGCTGACGGTGAAGCCGGCGGTCTCGCCATAGCGGGCCAGCGCCTCGGGCGAGCCGGAGCGGCCCTTGCCGAAGGTGAAGTCAAAGCCGACGGCGGCGTGGGCGATGCCCAGACCGTTACTCTTTTGGCCTACCGCGCTTCGCGCTACTTGAGGCCCGCCCAGAACCTCGAGGGCGAAGGCCTGATCGGTCATGGCGGCCATGTCGGCGTCGAAGGGCAGGCGGTAGAGGCGGTCGACGCCGAGGCCGTCCAGGGCGCGCTCCATCTGGCCGGGCGACATCAGGCGGAAGGGGGCGGCCTCGGGCTGGAACCAGCGGCGGGGGTGCGGCTCGAAGCTGACGACACCCAGCGGCAGGCCGCGCGCTGTGGCGACCGCGCGGGCGGCGTCGATGACGGCCTGATGGCCCCGGTGGACCCCGTCGAAGGCGCCGATGGCGACGGCGGCCCCCGTGTCGGCAGGGGCAAGGTCGCGCCAGTCCGGAATGACCGTCAGGGACACGTCAGCTTTTGGCGGGACGGCGGCGGCGGGGGACGCGGACGGTCGCCTCGCCGTCCATGACCAGGTCCTCGCCCACCAGGCCCTCGCAGCGCAGGACGACACGGGCCGTCTCGGCATCCATGGAGGCCACGCTGATGCGGGCGACGACGGTGTCGCCGATCTTGACCGGCTTGTGGAAGCTGGTGCGCTGGCTGAGGAAGATGGCGCCGGCGCCGGGCAGGATCATGCCGACCACGGCCGAGCCGAAGGAGGCGCTGAGCAGGCCGTGGGCGATGCGGCCGCGATAGGCGGTCTTTGAGGCAAAGGCCTCGTCCATATGGACGGGGTTGAAGTCGTCGGAGGCCTCGGCGAACTGCTGGATGCGGGCTTCGGTGACCTCGACGGCCTTTTCGGCGGTCATGCCGACGTAAAGCTCTTCGAAGATATAGCCCCCGGAGGGGTGCTGCTGGACCGTCTGTGTCATGGGCCGGTGTTAACGCCGGAATCAGGGAATGGCGAGCCTTACCAGGCGAGGTCGAGGGCGGCGTAGCGGGAAGAGGTGCCCTCGGCGACCAGCAGATCGCCGGCGCGGGCAGGGTCGAGCGTGCCATCCGGGCCGCGCGCGGCGTCGCCGTGGATGCCCTGGGCGATGAACAGACAGTCGAGGCCCTGCTGCTCGGCCCCCAGCACATCGGTGATGACACCGTCGCCGATGCAGAGCACGCGGGAGCGGTCGACGGGGCCGGGGCGGTGGCGCGTGGCCTCGGTCAGGGCCAGCTCATAGATGGGGGCGAAGGGCTTGCCGGCCATGACCACGGGGCCGCCCAGCTGCTCATAGAGGTCTGCCAGCGAGCCGCCGCAGTAGATCAGGGTGTCGCCGCGCTGGACCACGCGGTCGGGGTTGGCGCAGATCAGGTCGATACCGCGCGCGGCGGCGGTCGACAGCTCGGCGCGATAGTCCTCGGGCGTCTCGGTGGTGTCGTCGCGGGGGCCGGTGACCGAGACGAAGGCGGCACTGGCCACGTCTTCGGTGACGTCGAGGCCGAGGCCGGCATAAAGGGGGGCGTCGCGCGGCGGGCCGATGATCAGCGCCGGGCCGGGCGCGCGCTTCGCCAGCTCCCTCCGCGTGGCATCGCCCGAGGTGACAAAGCCGTCCCAGGCCGCGCGCGGCACGCCGAGGCCGTCCAGCTGGGCCACCACATCCGAAGCCGGACGCGGCGAGTTGGAGATCAGCACGACGGTGCCGCCCTGGTCGCGGAAGGCCTGAAGCGCGGCGCAGGGGCCGAGCCAGCTCTCGCGGCCGTTATGGATCACCCCCCAGACGTCGCACAGCAGCAGGTCATAGTCGTGGGCGACGGCGGACAGGCGGGGCAGGGGCGCGGGCAGGGTCATGCGGCTGTGGTTAGCCGAGCAAGCGGGGTGGGGGAAGGGGAGGGGCAGGCAGTAGGCAGTGGGCAGTAGGCAGTAGGGGTGGGGGGCGCTCCTATCATCTCCTCCCCGCCTGCGGGGAGGTGGCGCGGCGTGCTGGCGCCGTGACGGAGGGGGCGGTGGTGCGCGTGGGATCTGGTTACTGGAAAGCGGCGGGGTCGCCCCCTCCACCGCTGCGCGGTCCCCCTCCCCATGAATGGGGAGGAGATGAGAAGGACGGAACAGCCCCCTCGCCCCCGGCGTTCGGGGATGGGGGTCTGAGGGAGAGACGACATGCGGTCCATATTGGCGATGACGACGGTGGCGGCCTGCGGGCTGATGCTGACGGGGTGTGCGACGACAGGGTATGGCGACTATGCCTCGGCGTGCGAGCGGGATTATGCGCGCAACCGCGAGCTGGCGACCGGGGCCGGCGCAGCGCTGGGCGCGGCCGTGGGCGCGGCGGTCGCCGGAGAGGGCAATCGCGAGGAAGGGGCCGCGATCGGCGCCATCGCCGGGGCCCTGATCGGCCGCGAACTGTCGGAGGAAGAGGATCCCTGCGGCTATGGCTTTGGCGGCTACAACGACGACCATCGCTATGGCCGCGAGCGGGTCTACTGGCGGGACGATAACCGGCGCTGGTGATGGAACGGGGTGCGGCCTGACCGGTTTAATTCCGGACAGGAGGTATCCATGAACAAGATCACGACGCTGCTGACCGCCGCTGCCCTGGCCACTGGCCTTGCGGCCTGCGGTTCGGAGAGCGAGACCAACGACATTTCCGAGGCCATGCCCGAGACCCGCGACATCAGCGAGACCGCGTCCGACGAGCAGGTCGTTCGGGAGGGCGCGCTGCCTTCGGAGAGCACGACCGAGACACCGCCCGCGCCCGAGACGATGCCGACCGAATAGGTTGGCGCCCGGGCCGACAGGCGCGACAGCGCTGGAATAGAACCTATCCGGCGATGCCAGCGTCTGTGAATCCGTGCGGCAGGCTACCGCGAACTATGATTGTGTGGCCGAAGAACAGGTCGCCGTCGTCGAAGTAGAAAGCGAACGTGCCGCCCGCTTCGATCGCTATTTCATTCAGCGAGAGCTGCTTGCCGAAACAGTCAGGCGACACCGGGCGTTCCTTTTCGTCCAGCCACGCACCGTTTTTCAGGCTGAGAAGCTGTTCTGTCGCGACGCGGATCGCGTCATTGGTCCAGCGCTTCTGATCTGCCCACAGCGCGTGGGCGACAGAGAGGTCGTCCATGTGGTCAAGCGATATCCCGCATTTCCTGCCAAGCCATCTGGCCTCTCCCTCCCACCCCAACGGCGCGCTTGATGTCAGGAGCCCGAGGATGGGATCGCGAACTGCTTGAGGTGATTTCTGAAGTTCGATTGCGGCTGCGAACGCCGCATCCGGATCGACGACCTCAATGGGCCCGGAAATCAGCCCCTCGACGGCCTGGGGGGAGCGAGCCAATCGCGCCATAGTCTTGATAATGGAGCCAGGAGGCACGGCTCTCAGTAGGGCATCATCGCGGCCTACGGACTCCAGAACCAGTCGGAGCGTGTGCGGTTCAAAAGGCCCTTCGCCCACCCGCCAGACGTCGAGGGTCATTATTTCTTCCGGAAGACTGCCCGTCTGCTTACCCCAAGATGCCCCTCTTGGCGGAACGATGCCGGACACTTCGACCGATGGCTGCGCCCTCGCCGTTTCGCGCCACGCCAAGCTCTCTCGCTTCAGTCTTTCGAACTCGTCGGTCATGGCAAGAGGCGGGCAGGACTATGGATCGCGTAGACCGGGCGAAGCTCGTCCCTACCCCACCCGGCGCCGTTGCTCCGCGCTGCGGAGGGTGGAGCGGAGGAAGTCGGCGGGGGGGTCGGTTTCGGCGAGCACCTGTTCCTTGATGGCGCGGGGTTCGCCGAACAGATGGCCTTGGCCCATGGAGACGTCGAGTTCGAGGATGTCGACGATCTGGCGTTCGCTTTCGCACTTTTCGGCGATCACCTCGATGCCGTAGCGGCGGGTGAGGGCGGCGAAGTCGGCGGCCTGGATGTCGCGCAGGGACGGCAGGGGTGAGCCGCCGTCGAGGTCGAGCAGCTGTTCGATCAGCAGGTCGGCGGCGACCTTGACGAAACGCACGTCGGAGCGCTGCAGGTCGGCGAAGTCGAGGTCCAGCGTCTGGACCTTGTCGATCGAGAAGCGGAAGCCGAGGTCGGCCAGCTTGGCCATGTTGCGGGCCTCGACCGCGCCGCGCGCGTCGAAGGTGGCCTGACCCAGCTCGAAGATCAGCGACTGGTTGAGGTCGCGGTTCTCATGCAGGAAATGCAGGAACTGGGGGAAGAAGGTCTCATCGCCCAGCGAGGACAGGGCGACATTGCAGAAGACGCCGACCTTGCGGTCCTGACGCGCGAGACGGCGGACGATCTGGGCGCAGCGGAACAACAGCAGATTGTCGATGGCGGGGACTAGCCCCTCACCCTCGGCGACCGAGAGGTATTCGGCCGGCATCATGACGCGGTCGGTCGAGTCCCGCAGGCGGGTGAAGCTTTCGTAGAAGACGGTGCGGCGCTGGGGCAGGGTCACGACGGGCTGCAGATACAGGTCGACGCGGCCCTCGGTCAGGGCGTCGTGGACGGTGCGCAGCAGGGCGTGGGACTGGGCCTGACGGCGGCCTTCAAAGGTGTCGGCGGCGACCGGCACGGGGGTGGACAGGCGCTCGTCGATGCTGGCGCTCATCTGCTGGATCAGGCCCTCAAGCATGCGGACCTCGCCGGTCAGCTCGTCGGTGCGGTTGAGGGCACCGGACTCGATGGCCTGGGCCAGTTCGGTGAGGGCGCCCTGGGTGGTTTCCAGCGCGTCGGCCAGCAGGCGGTGGGCATCCCGAACCTGGGCGATCTCGGCCTTGAGGGCCCGCTCGCGACCGTGGCCGGTGAGGTAGAGGTGAATGACGCCCAGCACGCCCAGCGCGCCGAGGGCAGCAGCGACACCGGCACCCGCGCCCAGACCACCACGCCAGATGAGCGCCCCGACCGTCATGGCCAGGAAGAGGTAGCTGAAGATCAGGGCGGTACGAGTAAGCGTGCGCATCAGGGCCGTCTGTCCGGTGTTCCCGAAGGAATCGATCCAGTATCGGGCTATCGGCCCGCTGCGGCTAGGGTTATTCAGAAAGAATCGGTGGACAGCGATAACCTGAGGAGTGACGCGCACATGGAACTGTTTGACCTGACCGGCAAGGTGGCGGTGATTACGGGCTCGTCGCGGGGGATCGGCAAGGCCATCGCCGAGCGGATGGCCGAACATGGGGCCCATGTCGTCATCTCGTCGCGCAAGGCCGGGCCCTGCGACGAGGTGGCCGCCGAGATCAACCAGCGCTTTGGCGAGGGACGGGCGATTGCCGTGCCCTGCAACATCGCCTCGAAGGAAGACCTGCAGCGGCTGGTCGACACCACGGTCGGCACCTGGGGCAAGATCGACATCCTGGTCTGCAACGCCGCGTCCAACCCCTATGCCGGGCCGATGGCGGGCATTTCGGACGAGCAGTTCGACAAGATCCTGCAGAACAATGTGGTCTCGAACCACTGGCTGATCCAGATGGTCGCGCCGGGCATGCTGGAGCGCAAGGACGGGTCAGTGATCATCGTCTCGTCGATCGGGGGTCTGCGCGGCAATGCCCTGATCGGGGCGTATAATGTGTCCAAGGCCGCCGACATGCAGCTGGCGCGCAATCTGGCGGTCGAATGGGGGCCGTCGAATGTGCGGGTCAACTGTATCGCGCCGGGCCTGATCAAGACCGATTTCGCGCGTTATCTGTGGGAGAACCCGGAGATCCTGAAGGTGGCGACCGACCCGGCCCCGCTGCGCCGCATCGGCCAGCCGGACGAGATCGCCGGGGCCGCCGTCTATCTGGCCGCGCCCGCCTCGACCTATATGACCGGCCAGACCCTGGTGGTCGACGGTGGCATCACCATTGCCTGGTGAGACAGACA
>JAHJYN010000161.1 GCA_018826885.1 Alphaproteobacteria bacterium
AGGTGCCCCGGCAGATTGGCTGGACAGGGGCGTTGACCTTCTCGCCGCCCCTCTTTATAGGCACCGCTCCGCCGCAAGTCCGGTCTTGCGGCTTTTTGTATTCTGATCAGCCCGCAGGACGAAAGACCATGAAGGTCCGCAGCTCTCTCAAGTCGCTCAAGGGTCGCCACCGCGACTGCAAGATCGTTCGCCGCAAGGGCGTGGTCTATGTGATCAACAAGACCGATCCGCGCTTCAAAGCCAAGCAGGGCTAGGCACGGCGGTTTGGCTGGCCACGTCTGTGGCCGGTTGATCCATCCACAGGTCGCGGGCGATGTCCGCGGCCTTTTTCGTGCCTGACGTTGAGCCCCCGGGGCCCAGCCGTTAAGCCTGTCCCCTGATCCTTGCCCCGCCTGCGGAGACTCCCCCATGGCCGACGACGCCGCCTTTGAATCCAGCCCCGATGTGCTGACCTCGACCGCCCAGGGGCGCCTGCGCACCCTGATCGAGCGGCTGGAGCGGCTGGAAGAGGACAAACAGGCCGTCATGGGCGACATGAAGGAGGTCTTCGCCGAAGCCAAGGGCGAGGGGTATGACGTCAAGGTGCTGCGCAAGGTTCTGCGCATCCGCAAGCAGGACAAGGCCAAGCGCCAGGAGGAAGAGGCGATCCTCGACCTCTATCTGTCCGCCCTCGGCGAGATCTGAACCTGATCCGGCGGTCAAAGCCTGACCGCCCGGAACGGCCGACGCTGGAGCAGCTGCGCACGGCCGAGCGCAAGGCCGCGCAACGCGCCGCCCTCCGCGCCCTGAAGAAGGCCCGCAGGACCGCCGAGGCCGAGGGCGTCGACCTGTCGGAATGGGAAAGCGAATTCCTCGATTCCCTGTCCGAACGGATCACCGAACACGGCCGCGCCTTCGCCGACCCGGAAAAGGGCGCCCCCGGCAAGGCCCTGTCGACGCTGCAGGGCCGCAAGCTCAAGGAAATCACGCGGAAGGCCAACGGCGAACTGCCGCCGTGGAAGCGGCCGCGGGGGTAGGGCACGCCAAAGCCCCCGTCTGTGTTTACGGCGGGTTGGAGGGCAGGCGGAGCGCCGGGCCTTCGCCCGGAGTGATTAGAGTTTACCTCTTCGACGAAGGCAGACGCTCCGCGCGGGTGGTTTTCCGGAAGCTTGCGTCGGGTGGCCGTGTTCGGGCCTTACCGCAGCGCCCCCGGCGGGCGGGCGGGGCCTGCGCCCCGTCCCGGGACGGCCGAGTATCCCCCTCGACCCATGCCCCGATCACGCACCCGGAGGCGGTGATCGAGGTGTTCGGACCCTGAGGCCCGACCCCGCTCCATCCGCTCCCGTCGCTCACAAGGTCGCAGGCCTTACGAGCCCTCCATGCGACGGGACGGGAGGAGAGTCGCACGCGGCTGGACCTGGTCGGACAGAACGGTCCGGGAAACGGGAGGGCTGTTGAAAGGGTTGGGGAATTGGGCGGCGGCTATCCTATCCAGACGCTTCGACCCATCCTCATTGTCCCTTCTCCCGATTAGAGAAGGTGGCGCGTGAGCGCCGGATGAGGGTCGGCGGTGTCTGTCGGCGAATGCCGCGGCAGGAGCAGTGCGACGGCTCACGCCGTAGGCGGAGGACGACCCTCACCCCCAACCCCCTCTCCCATCGGGAGAGGGGACTAAGCCATCACCCGCAACACCCCCGGAACGGCGGCGGTCACGTCGGTCCAGGTGGTGTCGAAGTCGGCGGCGGTGCCGGTGTAGGGGTCGGCGACGCCCTGACCCTCGCGCCCCGGGACGTGATCCAGCAAGAGGGCGAGGCGGGCTGTGCTGCCTGTGGGCGCCAGACGCCGCAGGTCGGCGAGGTTCTGCGGGTCCAGCGCCAGGATGTGGTCAAAGCGGGTGAAGTCGTCCGCCGTCACCTGCCGCGCCCTCAGGTCCGATATATCCACCCCGTTCCGCCGCGCCGCCGCAATCGCGCGCGGATCGGGCGGCCGCCCGACATGCCAGTGCCCCGTGCCCGCCGAGTCGAGGGTCAACTCGAGCCCCTGCTGCCGCGCCGCATGCCGCACCGCCCCCACGGCCAGGGGGGAGCGACAGATATTGCCGAGACAGACGAAGAGGAGGGAGGGGGTGGGAGACAGGTGCTGTGTCACGTAATGTCATCAATCGCGGCGAATGCCTGTCCAGCGTGCCACAATCTCCCGCTGTGCGCATCTAGACGCGCGCCCAAGCGATCAACTACGTGTAGCATAACAGCTTGAGCTTAGCGCGAGTCGCGACATGTCCCTTGTTGATGAAATCAAATCCGCCCGCAAAACCGTCGTGACTGACGGTTATGAGATGTCAGTGGGTGAAATTATCAACCTGTACAAAGACAATGAGTTGGTCATTGATCCGGTGTTTCAACGCCTGTTTCGTTGGGATGACGAACGTAAGACCCGCTTTATCGAGTCCATAGTCTTGGGCATTCCGATCCCTCCAATTTTTGTATCCCAGGATGAAAATGGGGTTTGGGAACTAATCGATGGCCTGCAGCGCGTGTCCACGATTCTCCAACTGACAGGGGATCTAAAAGGAGTGGGCTCCGAGCTCGAACCTCTTGTGTTGAATGGAACTCGGTTTCTGCCCAGCCTGAACGGCAAAAGATGGGAGAATTCGTCAACCGAGGCCGGTGATGGATTGGATCAGTCGCTACAGATTGAAATTAAGCGATCTAGGCTTCGTGTCGAGATTCTGAAATCAGGAAGCGATACGACTGCAAAATTCGAGCTCTTCCAACGTCTGAACACGGGAGGTGCTGCTCTGACTGAGCAGGAGGTGAGAAATAGCATCGCGGTATCGATTAATCGCCAATTCTATGACTGGCTTATATCCCGATCGCAAAGTCGATCATTTGTTTCGACTACACGGCAAACGGATACTGCGCTCGAGTCGCAGGAGGGGGTGGAACTGGCACTCCGCTTTTTCGCATTCCGCAATGTCCCTTATGTCCAAGGCTTAGATGTCCATGAATATTTGGACGACGCCCTTCTTCAGCTTTGCCAATCGCAGGATTTCGACATGGCCGCGGAAGGGTCAGTGTTTGAGCGCACATTTAACCTTATAGATGAGGCGCTAGGCGCCCAAGCTTTCCAGCGTTGGGACGGGCAGGCGTTCAAGGGAAAGTTCCTCATGTCAGTTTATGAGGTCATAGCGACGGGCGTCTCCCAAAACATCGATGCCATCGAAGCGTTGGGTGCCGATGCTAAGGGATTCTTGGTCGAGCGCTCGAAAGGGTTGTGGTCGAATGAGCAGTTCAATCGGAATTCCGGAGCCGGCGTGAGAGGTACGACACGCCTTTCCAAGCTCCTACCTGTAGCTGCGGAACTGATGAAGCCGAATTAAATGCCCGACATCAGGTCCCTAGATCAGCTTCAAACTGCGCTCGACAAGGAATTGAGCTGGCGGCTCAAGGAAATTGGCACATTTAGCGTCGCGTCGAAGGCAAACAACCAGCAGGCAAAATACTTTGTCAGAGCCGGAGTAGCCCTAGTGTATGCTCATTGGGAAGGCTTTATTAAGGTCTCGTCTGAGATTTATCTTTCTTATGTCGAGAGTCGTCGACTCAAATATAGAGAGCTAAAGTCGTGTTTCGTGCTGTTTGGTCTAAAGGCGAAGATTTCATCAATTGCAGAGTCTAGAAAAACGGCTCCAAATGTTATGGCATTCGACTTCATTCTCGACGAAATGAATGAGATTGCTAGAATGCGTCTGGCAAATGCTGTTAACACTGAATCCAATTTGACATCGAGGGTTTTTGAAAACATCGCAGCGTCACTAGATATCGATCTGAAGCCTTATGATACGAAGTTCAATCTTATTGATGAAGGCCTTGTGAGACGTCGCAACCAGATTGCGCATGGAGAGTATCTCGACATTTCCAGCAAAGAGTTTGGAGAACTGTCCGCCGAGGTAGTGGGATTGATGCGGCTTTATAAGACCGATTTAGAGAATGCAGCGTCGCTGCAGGCCTACAAACGACCCGCTGCAGCTTAGCCTTGCTTACCCTGCCGAGCGTCGAGCTACTTGCGCTCAAGGCTTAGGGCCTTCCAAGGGGGGTGATCTAGGCCGAAGCCCCCTCACCGTCTCCCGAACAGCTTCTCCAGATCGGCCAGTTTGAGCTCCACGTAGGTGGGGCGGCCGTGGTTGCATTGTCCGCTGTGTGGCGTGGCTTCCATCTGGCGGAGGAGGGCGTTCATTTCGGGGGCGGACAGCACGCGGCCGGCGCGGACGCTGCCGTGGCAGGCCATGGTGCCGCAGACGTCGCCGAGGCGTTCCTTGAGCGCGAGGGCGGCGCCGTGTTCAGCGAGGTCGTCGGCGATGTCGCGGATCAGGCCGGCGGCGTCGACCTGGCCCAGCAGGGCGGGGACTTCGCGGACCAGTACGGCGCCGGTGCCGAAGGGTTCGACCACCAAGCCCAGCTCGGCCAGTTCGCCGGCGCGGTCGGCGACGCGCTCGGCCTCGGCGGGGTCCAGCTCGACCACCTCGGGCACCAGCAGGGTCTGACGGGCGACTCCGCCTTGGGCCATCTGGGCCTTCATCCGCTCATAGACGAGGCGCTCGTGCGCGGCGTGCTGGTCGACGAGGACCAGGCCGTCGCGGGTCTGGGCGACGATATAGGTGCCGTGCAGCTGGCCCCGGGCGACGCCGAGGGGGCGGTCCATCAGGTCGGGCTCGGGCGTCCCCGCCTGCGCGGGGATGACAAGGGCGGGGTCTTCCGGCTCGACGCGGCCGGAGCGGTCGGAGAGGCCGGGGATGATCTGGGCGGTGTGGGTGGCGGGGGCGGCCCAGGCGTCCCATCCGCTCCAGCCGCGGGCGGAGGGCTGGCCGGTCGGTGCAGGTTGCGGGCCGATGCCGCTGTGGGGGGTGAAGCCGGTCAGGGCCTGATCGGCGACGGTGGTCGAGGCGCGGTGGCCGGCGGCGGCCAGCGAGTGGCGCAGGCCGCCGACGATCAGGCCGCGCACCATTGCGGCATCGCGGAAGCGGACCTCGGACTTGGCCGGGTGGACATTGACGTCGACCTTGAGCGGATCGACGTCGAGGAACAGGACGGCGGCGGGGTGGCGGTCGCGGGCGAGGAAGTCGGCATAGGCGCCGCGCAGGGCGCCCTGCAGCAGGCGGTCCTTCACCGGGCGGCCGTTGACGAACAGATACTGGTGCTGGGCATTGCCGCGCGAATAGGTGGGCAGGCCCGCATAGCCGGACAGACGCAGGTCGTCGCGGGTCTGGTCGACCAGCAGGGCATTGGCCTCGAAATCGCGGCCGAGGATGGCGGACAGGCGGCGGAGGCGCCCTTCATCGCCAGGATGTTCAGCGGGCAGGCGCAGGATGGAGCGACCCTCGACGTCCAGCGCGAAGGTGACGGCCTCGTGGGCCATGGCCTGACGGCGCAGCTCCTCGGCGATGGCCATGGCCTCGGCGCGCTCGGACTTCATGAACTTCAGCCGGGCGGGGGTGGCATAGAACAGGTCGCGCACCTCGACCCGGGTGCCGTGCGGGCCGGGGAAGGCGGCGGGGCCGGGCGGGGTAACGCGGCCGCCCTCGACCCTGAGGGCATGGGCGTCGCCGCCAGATTTGGGGCGGCTGGTGAGCGTCAGCCGCGCGACCGAGCCGATCGAGGGCAGGGCCTCACCGCGAAAGCCGAGGGTCGAGATACGCAGCAGGTCGACATCGCCCGCGTCATCGGGCTCCAGCTTGGAGGTCGCGTGGCGCTCGATGGCCAGTTCCAGCTGGTCCGTGGCCATGCCGTGACCGTCGTCGGCGACCAGGATGCGGGTCAGGCCGCCGCCCTCGATCTGCACCTCGATGCGGGTAGCGCCGGCGTCGAGGGCGTTCTCGACCAGTTCCTTGACGGCACTGGCCGGGCGCTCGACCACCTCGCCGGCGGCGATGCGGTTGACGGTCTCGGGGGGGAGGCGGCGGATGGGCATGGATTCGGGAGGGTAGCGTAAGGGGAGGCAGTAGGCAGTAAGGAATAGGCAGTCGGAGCGCGCTCTTCATCTCCTCCCCGCTCGCGGGGAGGTGGCGCGGCGCGCTGCGCCGTGACGGAGGGGGCGACGCGACGGGTAGGGGCTGTGCATCATCCTCTGCCCCCACGGCGGTGCCGCCCCCTCCACCGCTCCGCGGTCCCCCTCCCCATGGAATGGGGAGGAGATGAGGGGGAGGGGGTTTGCCCGACTCCGCGTGGGGGGTTAGAGCATCGCTTCCTCCGCCGAAGACGAAGACTGACCATGCACGACATCCGCGCCATCCGTGACACGCCCGAAGCCTATGTGGCGGGCTGGACCTCGCGCGGGGTGGACGGCGCCGAGAAGGTGGTGGCCGACATTCTGGAGCTGGACCGCGAGCTGCGCGCCGCCCAGACGGCGGGGCAGGACGCCCTGTCGAAGCGCAATGCGGCGTCCAAGGCCATCGGCGCCGCCATGGGCAAGAAGGACATGGCCGAGGCCCAGCGCCTGAAGGCCGAGGTCGAGGGGCTGAAGGGCGAGATCGCGGCGAACGAGGCGATCGAGGCGGACAAGGGCAAGGCCCTGCGCGACCTGCTGGCGGGGCTGAAGAACCTGGCCGCCGACGATGTGCCGGACGGCGAGGACGAGGCCGGCAATGTCGAGACCGGCCGCTGGGGTGAGCCGCGCCGGACGGGGCCCGCCAAGGATCACGCCGATCTGGGCGAGGCCTTGGGCCTGCTGGACTTTGAGGCGGCGGCCAGGATGTCGGGCGCACGGTTTGCGGTGCTGAAGGGCGGGCTGGCCCGGCTGGAGCGGGCCTTGGGCCAGTTCATGCTGGACATGCAGACCAGCCAGCACGGCTATCTGGAGGTCAATCCGCCCTATCTGGTCAAGAACGACGCCATGTATGGCACCGGCCAGCTTCCCAAGTTCGAGGAGGACCTGTTCTTCGTGGCCGATGGGTCCGCTGCGATGATGGCGTGGCCGATCAACGAAGTGAATTTGATGACGGGGCGTCGGTACCTCATCCCCACGGCCGAAGTCTCCCTGACCAACCTCGTGCGCGAGACGATCCTGTCCGAGGACGAGCTGGCCACGCCGATGCGGATGACGGCGCTGACGCCCTGTTTCCGGGCCGAGGCGGGGTCGGCGGGGCGGGATACGCGCGGGCTGATCCGTCAGCATCAGTTCTCCAAGGTCGAGCTGGTGTCGATCACCCGGCCGGAGGATTCCGAGGCCGAGCATGAGCGGATGACTGCTTGCGCCGAGGCGGTGCTCAAGGCGCTGGAGCTGCCGTATCGGCGGATGCTGCTGTGCAAGGGCGATATGGGCTTTTCGGCGCGGAAGACCTTTGACCTCGAGGTCTGGCTGCCCAGCCAGGACACGTTCCGTGAGATCAGCAGCTGCTCGAACTGCGGGGACTTCCAGGCCCGGCGCATGGACGCGCGCTTCAAGCGGGCGGGCGAGAAGAAGACCGAGTTCGTGCACACGCTGAACGGCTCGGGCCTCGCGGTCGGGCGGACGCTGGTGGCGGTCATGGAAAACTATCAGGACGAGGGCGGCCGCATCGCCGTGCCCGAGGTGCTGAAGCGCTACATGCCGGAAGGGGTGACGCACGTCGGATGAGAATCCTGCTGACCAATGACGACGGGATCGAGGCCGAGGGTCTGGCGTGTCTGGAGCGGATCGCGCGGGCGCTGTCGGACGATGTCTGGATCTGCGCCCCCCAGACCGAGCAGTCGGGCAAGGGGCGGGGCATCACCCTGACCGAGCCGCTGCGGGTCAACCGGATCGGCGACAAGCGCTTTGCCGTGACCGGGACTCCGACCGACTGTGTGGTGCTGGCCGTCAATGATTTGATGCCGGAGCGGCCCGATCTGGTGCTGTCGGGGGTCAATCGCGGGCACAATGTCGGCGAGGACTGTTCCTATTCCGGCACGGTGGCAGGGGCGCTGCAGGGCATGGCCTTCGGCATCCGCTCGATCGCCCTGTCGCAGAGCCTTGAGCGCTTCCACGATGAGGTGACGGCGCATTGGGAGACGGCCGAGACCTTTGCCCCGCCGATCATCTCGCGCCTGCTGGCCCAGAAATGGCAGGCGGGGGTGGTGATGAACCTGAACTTTCCAGCGCGCGCGCCCGAGGCCGTCACCGAGGTCGAAGTCACGCGTCAGGGCTTCCGCGACATCGGCGAGATGCATGCTGTCAAGCGCACCGACCTGCGCGGCCGGGACTATTACTGGATGAGTTTCCGCGGGACCAAACACGACCACCCGGCGGGCACCGATCTGCGGGCCATGGACGAGGGCAAGATCTCGGTCACGCCGCTGCACATCGACCTGACCCATGCGCCCAGCATCCACGACCTGAAGGGCGTGCTGGGGGGCGCGCCGCCGAAGACGGTGGCCGCGGGATGAAACTGAACGACGACCGGGCAGGGCGGCTGATCCTGGGGCTGCGGCAGCAGGGGGTGACGGATCCCCGGGTGCTGGGCGCCATGGAATCGATCGACCGCGCCGTCTTCGTCCACGAGAAATTCCTCGATCAGGCGTGGGAGGACCAGGCCCTGCCGATCGACTGCGCCCAGACGATTTCCCAGCCCTATATAGTCGGCCTGATGACCCAGGCGCTGGACGTGCAGCCGCGCCACCGGGTGCTCGAGATCGGCACGGGCAGTGGCTATCAGTGCGCGGTGCTGAGCCGGCTGGCGCGCTATGTCTATTCGGTCGAACGCTATCGCAGCCTGCTGAGCGAGGCCGAGGCGAAGCTGAAGGTCCTGCAGATCGACAATGTCATCACCCGCCACGGCGATGGCGGGCTGGGCTGGCCCGAACAGGCGCCCTTCGACCGGATCATGGTGACGGCGGCGGCCCCGCACGAGCCGACCGAACTGCTGAAACAGCTGAAGCCCGGCGGCATACTGGTGTGTCCGGTGGGGCGGACCTCGGTGCAGATGCTGAACCGCTATGTCGGCCAGCCGGACGGGTCGTTCCACCGCGAGAGCCTGAGCGAGGTGCGGTTCGTGCCCCTGGTCGAGGGTACGGCCAAGGAGGGGTGAGCCCCGATTTCCGGGGGCTGTTAACCTTCGCGCCCAACTTTGGCGCAGATTGGCGGGTTGGCTTATGCGCGCTGCCGGGGCACACCGGAGTGCAGCGGAATCGGGATCAAGAGGAGAGACGCGAATGGTGAGCGTCCGTCAGGGGATCAATATTCTGGCCGTGGTCGCGGGCGTGCTGACGCTGGCCGCCTGCGCCAGCTATCCGGCTGAGCCGCGCTATTCGACACGCCCGGTGCCCGTCAACCCGACCGGCGTGCGGGTGGTGACGGCCACCGAGACCCCGCCGCCCTCCCGCCAGACCGCCCCGCCGCCGGGCGTGGAGTTCGGCACGGCCGCGCCCGTGGGTGAGGTCGAGGGCGGAGCGCTGGATGCCCCGATCGCCGATAGCCCCCCGGAAAGCGTCCCGGCGGAGACCGCCCTCCCGGAGGCCCTGCCCGTCAGCCGCGTGGCCGGAGCCCGCTATACCGTCCAGCCCGGCGACACCCTGTCGGGGATCGGACGTCGGTTCCTGACGCCGATCCAGGTGCTGATCGAAATGAACGACCTGGGGCCGCGCGCCGCGCTAAGCGTCGGCGGTGAGGTGATCCTGCCGGACTCGGCCGTGGATTCGGGACGTGATCCCTATGCCACCGGGCCGTCGCCGACCGGGGTCCGGGTGCCGTCCGGGGCCCTGCCGCCGCCGCCGCCACCGCCCTCGGGCAATGCCCCCATGCCGCCGGTCGCCAATGGGTCGACCGCGCGCAGTGGTCCGCTGGACTGGCCGGTGCGGGGCGAGATCCTGCGCCGCTTCGGGCCGGTGGGCATGGGCGAGCGCAACAACGGCATCAATATCGGCGCTCCGCTGGGCAGTCCGGTCCGGGCGTCGGCCGCGGGACGGGTCGGCTATGTCGGCGATACCCTGCCGGGGCAGGGGCTGACGGTTCTGGTCCTGCACCGCGACGGCTGGCGTACCGTCTATGGCCATCTGGGCAGCGCCACGGTGCGGGAAGGCGACGACATTGCCGCCGGTGCACAACTGGGCACCGTAGGCGACACGGCCGGTGACGGTCAGCCGTCCATCCACTTTGAGGTCTGGCGGATGCAGGGCGATCAACCCACGGCGCTCGACCCCCTGTTGCAGCTGCCGCGATAAGAGTGCGTCCGGGGCGCCGGTGTCCGTTGCAATCGGGCGTCCGGCCCCCTAGGTTCCGCGCCACATTCGAGACATGTGGCCGGACAACGCTCCGTGCCGGGAGAAACCATGACAGCCCAAGACCCGATCCTGCTGATGGCCGCCACCGCTGACGGCGGCAT
>JAHJYN010000162.1 GCA_018826885.1 Alphaproteobacteria bacterium
GCGCCGATGACGCCGGTCAGGGTGCCGGGCAGGCCGTCCAGCCGCCCGTCGTCGGCCTGCACATAGCCTGCGATCATCATCAGCTTCAAGCCGCCGGTTGCGATCAGCGGCGCGGCGGCCAGACCATTCAGGCCCAGAACCTCGACCAGCCGGGTCTCGGGCATCGCGGCGTCGGTCACCCAGAAGGTGCGGTCGTCGCCGGTCGGCTCGGGCCGGGCGCGCGCGATCATCAGGGCCTGCGGCAGGCGGGCCGCCGTGTCGGGCAGGGCGCCGATCACGCGCACGTCGGGTGTGGCCAGCAGCCGCCCCCACCAGGCCGTCACGCCCGCCAGATCCATCAGCACGCGCGCACCACCGGCGGCCTGTTTCAGCCCATCCTCGGCCTTGGCCAGCCGCTCGAACCTCAGTCCGAACCGGTCCGCCGCCAGCAGGGCCGACAGTCCGCCATGCACATGCAGGGGCCCGGAGGCAGCGCCTTCCATGCGGCCCAGCACCGCGCGAACCGTGGCCTTCTGATCGGCGGGCAGGGCATTCAGCATCCGGCGCAGGTCCGCCGTCGCCTCGCCGTCGCCGGACGGGGGCGTCAGCTCGGACAGAGCTTCGATCAGCGGGGTCAGATCGGGCGCGGTCATCAGAACAGCCGGGGCGCGGGCGCCAGGGTGAAGGGTCCCAGCCAGGTGCGACCGTCGCGGAACTCCAGCGTCAGGGACACGGGCGCGCGCTCGGCCACGGCGGCGGCACCGGCGGCGGCGGTGGCCTGGGCCCGGTTCACCACACTGTCCTCGGTGGTGGCCAGACCGGCCAGGGCCGGCGCGGCGCGTTCGGCCCGCACGCTGAGGCTGCCGTTCAGCCGCCCGCCCTCATCGGCGACCAGCGGCCCCCCGGTCAGCAGGGCGCGGCTGTCGCCGGACTGCAGCTCGACCCGCACATTGGCAAAGCGCCCCCCGGCCTGTGTCCAGCTATCGAAGACCCCGGCGCTGTCCATGCCGGTCAGGGCCCCGGCCCGCTCCAGCGTCACCTCGGTGCGCACGCTCAAGCGCCCCTCACCGGTCAGTCGGTCGACCGGGCCCGCCTCACGGCCCCGGCCCTCGACCATCTGGAACAGCACGTCGAGGTCGTCCGCGGCCGGCGCCGGAGCGTCCGCATCCCGGGGCCGCGCGGTGGCGGGGCGAGCCTCCAGCGTCAGCCGCTCGGCGGCGGAGATCGGAAAGGCCTCGGCCCCCGGTTCGGCGCGGAAGGTCGGTTCGATCAGCTCCAGCGCCATCTGCGGCCAGGCCTCGGACACATCGCGCACGCTCATGCGGATGGCGTCGGCCCGGACGAACACCCGGCCCTTGTCGCCGCGCACCATGGTCAGGCCGTCCGGCGCGATCACCACCCAGTGCAGCGGCGCATAGGCATTGGCCTCGGCCACCAGTTCGGGCGCGCGGCCCCCGTGGCCCGAGGGCGCGATCACCTCGACATCGCGCATCGCCAGCCGCGCGCGGAAGGGCCAGCCGTCGATCTCGATCCGGCCGTGCTGGATCGTCCACCCCGCCTCGCGCAGCCCCTCGGCGCGGGCCAGCACCTCCTGCTCGATCCTCTGGGTCAGCACGAACCACCAGCCGGTCCAGGCGACCAGCAGCGCCAGCACCACGATCAGCGGAATGAACAGGCCCCGGCGGCTGTGGCGCGGGGCAGGGGTGTCGGCGGTCATTCAGGAGTCCTGTTCTGATCGGGGCCGAGGAACCGGGAAAGGGTCGCGACCGCTTCGGCCAGTTCCATACGCTCGACCTCTACACCGGGGGGCAGGCCGCCGAAAAGCCGCGTGGGGCAGGCCGCATCCAGCATGACGAACACCCCCTTGTCGTCGGCACGCCGGATCAACCGGCCAAAGGCCTGGGCCATGCGTCCGCGCGCCAGCGCATCGTCATAGGTCCGGCCCCCGCCTGAACCGTCCAGGCTGGCGAACCGTTCCCGCCGCGCCCGGTGCAGCAGGTCCGGCCGGGGCCAGGGCACCCGGTCAAACACCAGCAACCGCAGCGACCGGCCCGGCACATCCACCCCGTCGCGGATGGCGTCGGTGCCCAGCAGGCAGCTGTCGCGCTCGGTCCGGAACACATCGACCAGGGCCCCCACATCCAGCGGGTCGATGTGCTGGGCATAGAGCGGCAGGCCCGCGCGGCCCAGCTCGGGCCCCAGCAGCCCATAGACCGCCTTCAACCGGCGGATGGCGGTAAACAGCCCCAGCGCCCCGCCGCCGGAGGCCAGGAACAGCGCCCGCATGGCCGCTGCCGTCCGGCGCGGGTCGTCGCGCGGCACATCGGTGACCACAATCACCTTCGACTGGCTGGCATAGTCGAACGGGCTCTCGACCTTCAGCGTCCGGACCGGCGTCTCCAGCCGCCCGGTGGCCGAGCGCAGCCGCGCCAGATGAAACGGATCGTCGCCGAAGTCCGGATCGGTGAGGGTGGCCGAGGTGACCAGCACCCCGTGCGAGGGGCGGATGACGGTCGCTTCCAGCGGCTGGGTCGGATCGACCCAGTGCCGGCGCAACGACACATCCGACAGCCGGCCAAAGGCGCTCTCGGCCGACAGCCAGTCGACGAACTCGGGATCGCCGGCCGCATCACCCGACGCCAGGTCGTTCAGCATGGCCCGCCACGACGGCAGGGTCATGCGTGCCCGCCGGTCCAGCCCGCGCAGCGCCCCCTCGATCCGCGCCCGGGCCCCGCCGTCCAGCGTCTCGGCCTCTTCGGTCAGCACATCCTCAAGGTGCCGCGACAGGGCCAGCAGCGGTGCCTCGACCGCGGCCAGCGCCTCGGCGGCCCTGGCGGCAGCCGTGCTCAGCTCGGGGATGGCCGGGCGGGCGGCGCATTCCATGCCCTGATCCTCCGAGCCCCCGCGCGGATCGGCCCGCGCGCGCAGCTGGTCCAGCGCCGCCGCCAGAAACACCTCGACCGGCCCGGTCGGCGCGCCCGACTCCGAGCCGCGCAGGATACGCGCCTGCGCCCCCTCGCCCGGCAGGCGGGTGGCGGCGGCCAGCACATCGCCCATCGCCTTGCGCGCCGGGCCATCGTCGCCGATCAGATCGCCCAGCCGCTGCTCCAGCCCGCGCCCGCGCCTCGCCCGCGTCTCCGGCCCCCGGATCCAGCGGCGCAGCTCGGCGGCCTCCTGTCCCGACAGGCTGGAGGAAAAGGCGCTGTCGGCGGCCTCGAACAGATGGTGGCCCTCGTCGAACACGATCCGCTTCAGGGCGGCGGTCTCGGTGTCGCTGGCGGCGGCGGGTCGGGCAGCGCGTGCCCCGTCAAAGGCGGCCTGCACCATGACCAGCGCATGGTTGGCGATCACCACATCGGCGTGGCGCGCGGCCCGCACCGTCTTTTCCACGAAACAGCGGCGATAGTGGGCACAGGCGGCGTGGATACACTCCCCGCGCCGGTCGACCAGATTGGCGGGCGTCGGCTGATGGGCGGCGGGTCCGGCATACAGCCCCGGCAGCCAGGCCGGAAAATCTCCCCCCGTCATGTCGCCATCGGCACAGGCCCCGGCCCAGCGCGCCGTCAGGCCCAGCCCGATCACATCGCCCGCGCCCAGCCGGGCCTGCTGCACCATCTCCTGCAGGTTCAGCAGGCAGAGGTAGTTTTCACGCCCCTTCCTGACCACCACCCGCCGCCGCGTCTGCCCCTCATGATCGGGCAGGGCCAGACCCTCGCGCGCGATCTGGCGCTGCAGGGCGCGGGTATAGGTCGAGACCCAGACGGTGCCGTGGTTGCGCTCGGCCCACAGGGCGGCGGGCGCCAGATAGCCCAGCGTCTTGCCGGTGCCCGTTCCCGCCTCGGCCAGCAGGGCGCGCGGCTGGTCTTTCTGGTCGCGCGGGGAAAAGGCAAAGGCGGCTTCGGCGGCATAGTCGGACTGGGTGGGCCGCGCCTCATCCAGCCCCAGCCCCTTCAGCATATGATCCAGCCGGATGCGGGCGCTTTCGCTGTCGACCGGGTGCGATCCGGCCTCGCCGCGCGGCGCGACCTCCTCCCACTCCGACAGCCGGTTCCAGACGTCGAGGCCCGTGCCCGGCTCGCGCCGGTCGCGCGGATTGCGACCTGCCGCCTCCAGCCCGGCCCTCAGCGCCTGATCGATCCGCTCGCCCCAGCTCCAGCCCGCCCGGGTCAGCGTCCCGTTCAGCGTCAGCGCGGCCTCAAGATCGGGATAGTCCGCTGCTGCGAGCTCGCCCAGCAACCGCCCGGCCACCGCGCGCAGGGCCTCGGCCTGGGCCACCGCTCCGATGGGCTCGTCCAGCCCCAGCGCAATGGCCAGCCCCGTCGGCGTCGGCGCACAGAACCGCGCCGGCCGCACAAACACAAACAGCTCCAGCACATCCAGCAGGTGCGCGGCCCGCGCCGGCGCCTCCAGCCCCAGCCGCCGCGCCGTCAGCCCCGCATGGGCCACCAGCACCGGCGCCGGACCACAGAACAGCCCCTCCGCCGCCCCCCGCCCGATCGCCCGCGCGCCCTGACCATCCGCCACCGCCCCCGCACCCGGCGGAGTCGCCAGCGCCGGCGGCAGGTCGAGGGTCAGCGACGAAGGAGGAGCAGCGACAAGGGACACCGCCCTTCCTTACCCGCGCCCGCGCCGAAACGGAACGGGAACAGGGCACAGATCTCGTCATCCTCTGGCTTGCCCGGAGGATCGGTCGTGGCAGGGCCTTGCCGTACGCGAACCTCCGGCTCAGGCTGTCGGTATGGCGCAGAAAGACCAACCCCCTCGCATGAGCCGATTCCTCTTCTTTGCAGGAGGGGGCGCGATCCTGATCGTCCTCACACTACTTTGGTGGTGGCCCGCTATCGGCGAATGGCTGGAGCGAGACATATGCCTCGACCTTGGCGGACGATGGAACGAGGTCGAGCGGACATGCGAGGGCGCCCGTCCCTAGCCGGCGCCATCCGGGCGTCGTCGATTTCGGCACAGTTGTCATCCCGGACGACCTGGAAGGGGCGATCCGGGACGGCGCCCCCTCACACCCCATCCCTCCCGGAAATCGCCTGAGCGATTATCCGGGAGACGGTCTCGCCCGATCTGCCCGTCTCCCGGACAGACGTTCCGTCTTCCGGGAGCAGCGGTCCAACGCACCGCCGTCCCGGATAATCGCTGGCGCGATTTCCGGGATGACAAGCCACACCCTTCACCTGCACCGCTGCCCTCTCCGTCACGACGCTTGCGCGTCGCGCCACCTCCCCCAAGAGGGGAAGGAGATGAAGCTGACCTCACCCCTTTGGCATCAGGGCGTCGTCGATCTCGCTGGCGCGGACATAGGCGGGTCGGGCGCGAAGGCGCTCGGCATAGGGGACGAAGGCGGCGCGCTCGGGCAGGGATTTGAACATCAGGCCCCAGTTGATCTGCGAGCCGACATAGACGTCCGCCGCGCTGAACCGCTCGCCGAGGATCCACGGCCCGTCACCGGAGACCGCACTCTCGAGAGCATCGACCATGGCGTCAAAGCTGCCATAGCCCACGGTCCCGGCCTTGTCCGGCGGGGGCAGCAGGCCGAGCGAATTGGCGGTGACGGCGGCCTCCAGCGGTCCGGCGGCAAAGAACATCCAGCGCAGGTAGGTGCCGCGTCCGGCCTCGCTCGCGCCCGGGGCCAGCCCGGCCTCGGGGAAGCGGTCGGCGAGGAAGGTGCAGATGGCGGCGCATTCGGTGACCACCTCGCCGTCGCAGACGATGGCCGGCACCTTGCCCATGGGATTGACGGCCAGATATTCGGGCGCCTTCATCGTGGTGCCATAGTCCAGCACCCGGGTGTCATAGGGGCGGCCCACCTCTTCCAGCATCCAGCGCACGATGCGCCCGCGCGACATGGGGTTGGTGTAGAAGGTGATTGCGTCGGCCATGGTGTCCTCCCGGGTTTTGGGCACATTAATCCCGGATCGTGACGGCCGTCACACAACTGTGGTTTCGCGTAACGGCAAAGTCGGGGATAGTCGGTGCATGACCCGTCCTGACCGGCCCCTGGGCCCTGACCGTGTGGCGACCTGGCGGCACCCCTGGCCGGTGCGGCTGACCCATTGGGTCAATGTGATCTGTCTGGTCTTCCTGCTGATGACCGGCATGCAGATCCTCAAGGCGCACCCGCATCTCTACTGGGGACTGGATTCGACCTTCGATGACGCCTGGATCAGCTTTGGCACCATTCCCGGCTGGCTGACCCTGCCCAGCTATCGCGATCTGGCGGCGGGTCGGAACTGGCATTTCTTCTTTGCCTGGATCTTCGTCGCCAACGGCATGCTCTATCTGCTCTACATCCTGTTCTCGGGGCGGCTGGCCCGGATGATGGAGCCCAGCCGCGAGGAGCTGGTCCACATCCCCGACAGCGTGGTGGAGCATGCGAAGCTGAAGTTCCCCGAGGGGGAGGCCGCCCGCACCTATAATGTCATCCAGAAGCTGACCTATCTGGTCGTCCTGCTGGTCCTGCTGCCCGTGATGCTGGTCACGGGGCTGGGCATGTCGCCGATGATGAATGCCGCCATCCCCGAGCTGCTGCCGATTCTGGGCGGGCGACAGTCGGCGCGGACCCTGCATTTCATCGCCGCCATGGGCATCACCGCCTTTGCCGTCGTCCATGTGCTGCTGGTGTTCCTCAGCGGCCCGCTCAACAATCTCAGGTCCATGGTCACCGGCTGGTATGTGATCCGCACCGAACCCGCACCGCCCGAGGAGACGTCCGATGACCGTGATCCGTCCTGATCGCCGTCACCTGCTGCTGGCCGGCGGGGCGCTGGCCCTGTCAGGCTGCGACGGTCTGGTCCGCAATGCCCAGGCCCAGTGCACGGTCAAGAAGGCCGAGCAGGTGTCAAAACGCACCCAACGCGCCCTGGCCCGCGATGCCCTGGCCCCCGAATACGAGGAAAAGGACATCTCGAAAGACTTCCGCGCCAATGGCTCGGTCGACCCGTCCGCCGCCGAATACCGGGCGCTCAAGGCCAACAATTTCCGCGACTATCAGCTGATCGTCGACGGTCTGGTCGAGACGCCGCTGGCCCTGTCGCTGGCCGAGTTGCGGGGCCTGCCGTCGCGCACCCAGATCACCAAGCACGACTGCGTCGAGGGCTGGACCTCGATCGGCAAATGGAAGGGCGCGCGCCTGTCGGCCGTGCTGAACCGCGCGCGCCTCAAGCCCGAGGCGAAATTCGTGGTGTTCCACTGCTTCGACGCCCTTGATCAGACCGAGAATGGCGAGCGCTACTACACCTCGGTCGACATCCGCGAGGCCTACCACGAGCAGACCATCCTTGCGTACGAGATGAACGACGAGATCCTGCCCATCAAGCACGGCGCGCCCATCCGCCTGCGGCTGGAGCGCCAGCTCGGCTACAAGATGGCCAAATACATCAAGCGCATCGAGGCGGTGGAAAGCTTCGCCCACATCGGCCGTGGCAAGGGCGGCTATTGGGAAGACCGCGGCTATGAATGGTATGCGGGGATCTGATCGCTCGCCTTCGTTGTGAGGCTGACAGACGCATAAGGCGCATCTATACAGGGTGTTGGCGGTCTGAGGGCGCGCCGGTTGCCGGGGGGCACAGCCATGAGATCATTCGTCGGGCGGCTTGTCGTCGCCCTCGGCCTGCTGGTGGTCGCGGCCTGCGAGATGGGGCCGGAGATCACGCCGGCCAAAATGGTCCAGACGCCTGATGCGGAGCGGATACGCGCGGCGTATCCTACCTTTGCCCGGATTGCGGGGATCGAGGGCAAGGTCTGGATGCGCTGTGCCTATACGCTGGATGGCCTGGTCGAGCGCTGTCGCAAGCGCGGCGTCGCGCCGGAGGGCCTGAACTTCGACAAGGGGATTTCCGGGCTGCTGGCCGACTACATCGTCGAACCGCAGACGATTGACGGGCGGGCGGCGCCCGGCGAGATCGACTTCGTCATCCACTTTGCCCCGCCGTCCGCGCCGCCGGCCTGGCAGGGAGAGCCGATCACGGACACCGAGATGCGGGCGGCCCGTCGCCTCGTGACGGCCCAGCTGGGGATGGTCGACCGCTACGGTGTGCGGGGCAATGCGCACCGGACGGTGGCGATTGATCGCTATCCTGTGGTGGCCGAGATGCTGGACCGGGCCTTCACCGCTGAAGGAGAGGCGCGCAATGACGCCATGGCTCGCGCCCTCGTCCAGGCCATGACGCCCGAGGCCCGCCGCGCCTTCCGCCGGGGCGGATTCGGCGGCGCATCCCTCTATGAGATGGAGGCCGTCAGCCCCGAGCTGTTCGCCGTCAATGCCCGCATCGCCAAACGCATCCGCGACGAATACTGCGCCGCCTACCCCTGTGCGGTGACCCGGCCGGGGGCCTAATCCTCGACCGTTGCCGTGCGGCGTTTGACCATCAGGTCGAAGCTGTCCCAGACGCCGTCGGCGCCGTGCCAGGCGCCCTTGGTCGCGGCCTTGGAATATTCCGTGGCGCGGGCCTCGAAGAAGTTGGCGTGCTCGACGCCCGACAGCAGCGACTGCAGCCAGGGCAGGGGGTTCTCGCGCGAGCCGCCGAACAGCTCCGGCAGCTGCAGCTGGCGCAGGCGCCAGTCGGCGATGAAGCGGATGTAGGCCTTGATGTCGTCGGGGGTCATGCCGTGGACCGGCCCCATCTCGAAGGCCAGGTCGATGAATTTGTCCTCCATCTCGACCACGGTCTTGCAGCATTCGACGATGTCGTTGGCGACCTCGGGCGTCAC
>JAHJYN010000163.1 GCA_018826885.1 Alphaproteobacteria bacterium
AATGCCCTGCAGGACAATGGCTTCTACAGCGTCGCCCTGGTCGGCGAAGACAACGCACCAGAGTAAAGGACGGGCGAAATGACCGATACACCCGTTGAGTACCATCGCAGTCGCTATGATGCCCCCAAGAAAAAGGGCTTCATGGGGGTCTCGATCGGGGTCTGGATTGTTGTTCTGATCGTGGTGACCCTGCTGTTCGGGGTGCTGCTCTACTTCGTCGACAAATCCAGGTTCGAGCTCAAGATTCCGGACTACACGGATGACTCCGTGCAGGTCGATCTGATCGATCCGATCCCGCCGCCGCCGCCTCCGCCGCCGCCGCCGCCTCCGCCTCCGACGGACCAGCCGCCGCCGCCGAAGCTTCAGCCGCGTGAGCCGGTGCCGAACCCGATCGCTCCGCCCGTGCGCCTGCCGATCCCGCCGGTGGCCAAGGAAGACCGTCAGGAATACACCGGACCCCCGGTGAACATCCCCGGTCCGCCGCCTCCGCCGGCTCCGCCTGCGCCGCCGCGTCCGCCGGTTGTGACCAACCCGGCCTGGGCCAGCCGTCCGACCCCGGACTTCCCGGATCGGGCTATGTCCCGCGGCATCGAAAGCGGTCGCGTGGAGCTGAGCTGCGCGGTGAACCCGAACGGTTCGGTGAGCGATTGCCGGATCACCTCGGAAGACCCGAGCGGGGCCGGCTTCGGCCAGGAAGCCCTGCGCTCTACCCGCCGTGCCCGTCTGACCCCCGGTCAGGTTGATGGTGTGGCCGTGGGTGGCCGCGTGAACTTCGCCGTCACGTTCCGCCTGCAGTAGGATCGGTTCGATCTGAAAAGACTGAAACGCCCCGGGGTCCGCCCCGGGGCGTTTTTCTTTGTCCATGCCGGGCCCGGCCAGCGGATCAAATTTGCCCTGGGCGTGTTCAAGCGTCACAGCTGTTGAAACACACGGGAGACCTCCGCATGCCGTTCACCCTGTCCAAGGCGTCCGTCGCGAAATCTGTCGTTGGCCTTGTGGCCGTCTCGGCCCTGGTCGCAGGCTGCGCCTACAACGAGGCGCTGGGGCGCAACCAGTTCCTGTTGGTCGACAATGCTTCGCTGACCCAGCAGGCGGATCAGGCCTGGGCCGATGCGCTGCGGACCCAACAGGTGTCGCGTGATGCCGCCGCCAATGCGCGCATCCGCCGGGTCGGGGACCGTCTGGTGCAGGCGGCGGGCCTGACCAATATCCGCTGGGACTATGCCGTGTTTGTCGAGGAATCCCCGAACGCCTTCGTCCTGCCGTCGGGCAAGATCGGCGTCACCACTGGCCTTCTGGCCCTGGTCCAGAATGACGACCAGCTGGCGGCCGTCATCGGCCACGAGATCGGCCATGTGGTCGCCCAGCACGCGGCCGAGCGCTATTCCAGCACGGCGGTGACCAGCATCGGCCTGCAGGCCATTCAGGGCGCGTCGGGCGACTATGGCCAGGCGGTCGGCGCGCTGGGTGGTCTCGGCGCGCAGCTGGGCGTGCTGCTGCCCTTCTCGCGCCAGCACGAGCTGGAGGCCGATCAGCTGGGCGTCGACTATATGGTCCGGGCCGGCTACCGCGCCTCGCAGTCCATCGCCCTGTGGCGGCTGATGGCGGCGCAACGCCAGACCCAGACGCCCGAGTTCGCCTCGACCCACCCGTCGGACGCCAGCCGCATCCAGGCGCTGGAGCGCTACATCCAGTCGAAGGGCTATAACTGATCGCGGGAACTGATCACGGGGCCCAAGGTCGGGCTTGATCCCGACCCGCGAGGCCGCTAGAGGACGCTCCTCGCGACGCGTGCCGCCTTAGCTCAGTTGGTTAGAGCGCCGGTTTGTGGAACCGGAGGTCCTCAGTTCAAGCCTGAGAGGCGGTACCATCGCGATGCGCGTTCCGCTTGACCGGGACGCGGCGATCGGCAGGCTGTCCCGATGACGACCGCCGCATCCGACCCCGTCCAGTGGGATCCCGACACCTATGCCCGGTTCGAGGCCGAGCGTGATCGCGCGGCGCTGGACCTGCTGGTGCGGCTGCCCGACGATCTGGATCCGCGCGTCATCTGGGATCTCGGCTGTGGCGATGGGCATCACGCCAGCCTGCTGAAGCGTCGATATCCCCGGGCCGGAGTGCACGGGCTGGAGCAGAGCGCCGACATGCTGGCCGGCGCGGCGGCGCGGGACGGCACCGTCCACTGGCATCACGGCGACATCGCCGCCTGGGCGCCCGAGCAGGCGGTTGATCTGATCTTTGCCAATGCCGCGCTGCAATGGGTCGGCGACCACGAAGGGCTGCTCCCCCGGCTGGCCGGGCAGCTTGCCCCGCGCGGCGTGATGGCTGTGCAGATGCCGATGGCGTTCGAGACCCGGCATCACACCCTGATGCGCGCGGTGGCGGCCGAGGGGCCGTGGGCGGGGGCCTTGCGCGATGTGCCGACAATCGCCCCGCTGCTGTCGGCGGAGACCTATTACGAGCGGCTGGCCGGGACGTCCCCCGATATCGACATCTGGTCGACCACCTATCTGCACGCCCTGACGGGGGAGGATGCGGTCCTCAACTGGATGTCCGGCACGGCGCTTCGGCCCTATCTCACGGCATTGGAGGGTGTGCCCGCGCTGAAGTCGGCCTATCTGGAAGCGCTGGGCGAGGCGCTCAGGCGGGCGTTCCCGATGCGGTCTGACGGCGTGACGCTTTTGCCTTTCCCGCGGCTTTTCCTGCTGGCTCGGGCGCGCTGACGGTCTCGGCCGCTTCGGCCTTGCGCATCCGGCTGCGGCGCAGGTCCGTGACCGGGCCGTCCAGCTCCTCCAGCGCCTTGTGCGCGGCCTCATAGCCCGCCTGGACGGGGATGTCGTAGGCCTTCCAGTCGCGGATATCCATGCCCTCGGGCTCGGGCTGGATCAGCAGGTCGGTGGCCTTGCGCGAGGTTTCCACATCGGCGTCGCTGGTCAGGGTGGCGGCCCGCATCAGCAGGGCCACGATCGGCGGCCCCTTCTTCCAGTCGCCGGACAGGATCCAGCGCCACCAGGACGGCGGGTTCTGCAGGGCGGCGGGATCGACGCCGCGGGCCTGGGACATGTCGACCCCGACGACCGGCCCGGCATTCATCTGGCGCATGGTCTCCGCCGGGAAGTTTCGCAGCACCGCCCCGTCGACCAGCACCTGACCGTCCATGACCACGGGCGGCATGACGCCCGGAATGGCGATGGTGGCCCGCATGGCGCGGCGCAGCAGGCCGCGCTTGTGCACCTCGATCCGGCCGGTCGTCAGATTGGTCGAGACGGCGAAGAAGGGCAGGGGCATGTCGGCGATTTCTGTGTCGCCATAGGCGTTGCGCAGCAGGCGGGCGACCTTGCCCGCGCGGGTCATGGCGATCAGGGGAAAGGTGATGTCCGACAGGGGATCACTGGCCACGAAGGCGCGCTTGATCTCGTCCTCCAGCTCGTCCTGGGACCAGCCGAGCGCCGGGCCTGCGGCGATGATGGCGCCCATGGAGGATCCGCCGAGGAAGTCCAGCGGCACGCGCGCCTCGCGCAGGGCCCTGATCGCGCCGATATGGGCATAGGCTCGGGCACCGCCCCCCGACAGGACCAGTCCGACCGCCGTACCGGTGACGATCCGCGCCACGCGGGCGGCGTCGTCCGCGCTGCCATCCGAGGCATGGAACCAGCGGCCCGGCCTGACCGAGTCCAGCCAGACGCCGGTGTTGGCCGGGCGGGGCATGCGCGGGTCGCGCAGCAGGATCAGGTCGGTGCGCTGCTGGGCATCCAGTGCCGGATTGCGGGGCAGGTCCGGCCCGGGCGGCAGGGTCAGCGGATTGCCGACGATGAACAGACGGTCGACCTGGCGCGTGCACAGCTGGGCCCAGGCGGGCTCGTCGGCCTCGGCGACATAGAGGACAAAGTCGTGGCTGTCCTCGACCCGGCTGAACCATTCCGAGACCGAACTCAGCGCCGAATGGTCGATGATCTGGCATGTGAATCCCTGCGCCTGGATACAGGCGGCGATCCGCTCGACAAAGGCGCGGATCGGGCGGGGGCGGGCCGAGATAAAGCCGAACACGCTGGGCTCGCCGCCGCCCAGCGTCTGGTCGCGCGAGCGCCGGATCATCAGGCGCGACAGCTCGACCATCAGGTCCGGCTGACTGCGCGCGACCTCGAAGAAGGTCTCGCGGGGCAGGGCCAGAATCTCGGAATCGCGCAGGGCGACGACGCTGGCGGTGTGGGGCGTGCCGGCCAGCATGGACATCTCACCGACCGGCTCGCCCGGCCGCACGACGCCCAGGAAGCGCGGGGGCTGATCGGCGCTGTGGCAGAAGACGCCCAGTCGGCCCGAGCGCACCAGATACAGGGTATCGGCCGGGTCGCCCTCGCCGAACAGTTGCTCCCCCCCGGTCAGGGCGAACCAGCTGACCCGGGTGGTGTCTCCGCCCGTGAACAGCTGCTGCAATGCCGCTTCGAGGGTGTCGGTGCGCGCCTTGGCCATACGGCCTTATGGCAGATTCCACAGGGAGCGGTCATCCGTTGCCTGCGCCGTCTGCGCCCCTTTGCCGATCCGGGGAAAGCTGCCTAAAGGAGGGGCATGCCCAAGCTGACCTCTGCGATCGATCCATCCAGTCCGGCCTTCAAGGCGTTGGAGACCACCAACCGGCGTCTGCGCGACGAACTGGCCGAGCGGGTGGCGGTCACCGCACGGGGCGGCTCGGACAAGTCGCGCGAGCGCCACGTCAGCCGCGGCAAGCTGTTGCCGCGGGACCGGGTCGAGCGGCTGCTGGACCCCGGCTCGCCCTTCCTTGAGATCGGCCAGCTGGCGGCGTTCGGCATGTACGACGATCAGGCGCCGGCTGCGGGCATGATCTGCGGCATCGGCCGGGTGTCGGGCCGCGAGGTGATGATCGTCGCCAATGACCCGACGGTGAAGGGCGGCGCCTATTTCCCCATGACGGTCAAGAAGCACCTGCGCGCGCAGGAGGTGGCCGAGCAGAACCGTCTGCCGTGCGTCTATCTGGTCGATTCGGGCGGGGCCAACCTGCCGCACCAGGCCGAGGTGTTTCCCGACCGCGAGCATTTCGGGCGGATCTTCTTCAACCAGGCGCGGATGAGCGCGCGCGACATTCCCCAGATCGCCTGTGTCATGGGCAGTTGCACCGCCGGCGGGGCCTATGTGCCCGCCATGTCGGACGAGACGGTCATTGTTCGCAATCAGGGCACCATCTTCTTGGCCGGCCCGCCGCTGGTGAAGGCCGCGACCGGCGAGGTCATCTCGGCCGAGGATCTGGGCGGGGCCGACACCCATGGTCGCAAGTCGGGCGTGGTCGACCATGTGGCCGAGAACGACGAACACGCGCTGGAGATCGTGCGCTCGATCGTCGCCAATCTGAACACGGTCAAGGATGTGCCGCTGGATGTGCGCGAGCCCCGCCCGCCCGCACT
>JAHJYN010000021.1 GCA_018826885.1 Alphaproteobacteria bacterium
CCTGACCGTCCGGGCCCACGACGAAGCGGATCAGGGCAGACTCGTCCATGACCTGGCGCGTGACCAGATCGCGGCGTTCCCGTTCAGCCTGTGCTTCGGCGAGCCCCATGGACGGTCCGATCTCCCATCACGCGTCGCGGTCGTCGAGGTCGGCGTCGAGGGTGTCGAGGGTCTCACCCTCACCTTCCTCTACCGTTTCGTCGTCGGCGTTCGACCCGGCAAAGACGGTGTCGGCGTCATAGGACTCCTCGCCCTCTTCGGCCTCATACTCGGGCTCGGGCTCGGGCTGCGGCAGTTCCGAGGCGTCGATCCAGCCGGCCGCGACACGGGCCTGCAGGATCAGCAGTTCGGCGTCTTCCTGGGCCAGGTTGAAGCTCTCCAGCACGCCGGGGACCTTGACCCGCTCGCCGTTCTTCATCTCGTAGCCGCCGCGGATTTCGTCGGTGGCCAGATCGGCCAGATCCTCGACGGTCTTCACGCCGTTCTCGCCGAGCGCGACCGCCATCGGCAGGGTCACCCCGGGAACCTCGAGCACGCCGTCCTCGACCCCCAGCTCCTTGCGGCGGGCATCCAGGGCCTGAGCCTGCTTGTCAAGGAAATCGCGGGCGCGGGCCTGCAGTTCCTCGGCGGTTTCCTCATCGAAGCCTTCGATGTCCGAGATCTCATAGGGCTCGACGAAGGCCAGATCCTCGACCGTGGCAAAGCCTTCGGTGACCAGCAGCTGGGCGATGACCTCGTCCACGTCCAGGGCTTCCTGGAACAGGGTGGTGCGCTCGGCGAACTCGCGCTGGCGGCGCTCGGAGTCCTGGGTCTCGGTGATGATGTCGATCTGCCAGCCGGTCAGCTGCGAGGCGAGGCGGACGTTCTGGCCGCGACGGCCGATGGCCAGCGACAGCTGTTCGTCGGGCACCACCACCTCGACGCGGTCGGCTTCTTCGTCAAGCACGACCTTCGAGACCTCGGCCGGGGCCAGCGCGTTGACGATGAAGGTCGGCTCGTCCGGGTTCCACTGGATGATGTCGATCTTTTCACCCTGCAACTCGGCCACGACCGCCTGCACGCGCGAGCCGCGCATGCCGACGCAGGCGCCGACGGGGTCGATCGAGCTGTCGTTCGACAGCACGGCCATCTTGGCGCGCGAGCCGGCGTCGCGGGCAGCGGCGCGGATCTCGATCACGCCGTCATAGACCTCGGGCACTTCCTGGGCGAACAGCTTGGCCATGAAGCCGGGATGGGCGCGCGACAGCATGACCTGCGGACCCTTGGCCTCGGGCCGGACGTCATAGATGTAGGTGCGAATGCGGTCGCCGATGTTGAACAGTTCGCGCGGGATCGAGTCATTGCGGCGCATGATGCCTTCGCCGCGACCCAGATCGACGACGGTGTTGCCGTATTCGACGCGCTTGACCGTGCCGTTGACGATCTCGCCGACGCGATCCTTGAACTCTTCGTACTGGTTGGCGCGCTCGGCCTCGCGCACCTTTCCGGTGACGACCTGACGGGCCATCTGGGTCTGGACGCGACCGAATTCAAACGGCGGCAGTTCCTCGATATATTCCTTGCCGACCACGGCCTCGGGGTCGCGCTTGAGCGCATCCTTGAGGCGCACCATGGCCGAGTCATTGAACTCTTCCAGCTCGTCCTCGGGCTGCCAGTCGTCCTCGACGATGGTGACGTGACGCGTCAGGGCCAGCTCGCCGGTCTTGGGGTCCAGGGCGGCGCGGATGTCGTGATGGGCGCCATAGCGCGACTTGGCACCCTTCTGGATGGCCTCCTCGATCGCCTCGATGACGATCTCCCGGTCGATGTTCTTCTCCTGCGCCACCGCATTGGCGATCTGGAGCAGTTCGAGTCGGTTTGCGGAAACGCCGGTCACGGCCATGGGTCAGTCCTCGGAGTCGGTAGAGTGGGTGTCGGGATCAGAAGCATTGCGGGCGGCGCGCTTCTCAGCCCCCGCCTTCATCAGTTCGTCAGTCAGGACCAGCTTGGCATCGATCAGCCAGTCGAAGGGGATCAGGGCCGTGTCGGTCTCGCCGTCCAGGTCGATACAGACGTTGGCGTCCTCGGTGCCGGCCAGGATGCCCTTGAAGCGCTTGCGGCCCTCGATCATGCGATCGGTTTCCAGCCGCGCCTCATACCCCTCGAACAGGTCGAAATCGAACAGCCGGGTCAGCGGCCGGTCGATCCCGGGCGAGGACACCTCCAGCAGATACTCGCCGGCGATCGGGTCGGCGGCGTCGAACACCTCGGAAATGGCGCGGCTCAGCCGGGCACATTCCTCGACCGAGATGTCATTGTCGGCGGGACGTTCGGCCATGACCTGCAGACGACGACGCAGGGTGCCGCCCATCAGCCGCACACGCACCACCGCGAGGCCGAGCGTTTCGGCGACGGGGTCGATCATCTCGATCAGGGCGCGGTCTTCGGCGGTCCTGGCGCGCACGCGGGGCGTACTCCCAATAAAAAAGCGGCCGACCGTCTCAGGGCCGCCGCTTGATCACGACGCCGTTTGACGCCGGTCTAACGATGTGGCCCGCCGTATAGCGCCCCGGGCGCGGCTTGTCAGCCCCCTCGGGGTGTTTGCTTTTTTCGTCGGCTCGCCTAGAGCCCATCCTCATGGAAATACACTGGATACCGCAGGATACGCCCGGCAGCCTCGGCGTCTCGCGCCGACCGCCGGGAGGCGAGGCAATGGAGGCCGTTCTGGTGGCCCAGCTGGGCTATGTCGACCGGGTCGTGACCCTGCTGGAGCCCGAAGAGGTCGAGCGGCTGGACATCGTCCGCGAGGCCGAGGTCTGCAAGGCGCACGGCGTCGCCTTCGACAATCTGCCCGTGCCCGACCACGACATTCCCCCGGATGTTCCGGCCTTTGACCGGCTGGTGAAACGGCTGCGGAAACGACTGGAGGCGGGAGACCGGATGGTCATCCACTGCAACGCCGGTCTGGGACGGGCGCCGACCCTGGCCTGCTGTCTTCTGGTCGCCGGGGGGCTGCACCCGGATGAGGCCGTGCTCCGGGTCGGGGCCGCGCGCGGGCGCACCGTGCCCGAAATGGACAGCCAGTACGCCTTCATCCACGCCTTTGCCGAGCGTCAGGCGGCCTCGGCCGCGCGCCGCTCGAAGAGCAAATAGACCGGCTCGGTGTCGCCCAGCCGCTTTTCCTCATAGCGCGTGCGGATGTGGTCGGTGGGGGCGATGCGCCAGTCGTCAGCCGCCTCGGCCATCCAGTCGAGCCCCGGCGTTTCCAGAAAGCGGGCCAGCGCCCAGTCGGCATAGGCCTTCCAGTCGGTGACGAAGCGCAGGCGTCCGCCGTCCTTCAGGATACGGGCCAGCTCGGCGGCCACATCGGCCTGCACCAGACGCCGCTTGGCGTGGCGCGCCTTGGGCCATGGGTCCGGAAACAGGATCAGCACATGGTCAACCGAGGCGTCCGGCAGGGCCGCCAGCACCGCGCGCGCGTCATCGGCGTGGATGCGGACATTCTTCAGCCCGCCCTCCTCGATATGCCGCAGGGCCGAGCCGACTCCGTTCAGGAAGGGCTCGCAGCCGATCATCAGCGCATCGGGGTGGCGCGCCGCCTGACCCGCCAGATGCTCGCCCCCGCCAAAGCCGATCTCCAGCCAGACCTGTTTGGCCCCGGGCATGAGGGCGACGGGATCCAGCGGCCCGTGGGTCGGGTCGGGCAGGGCCACCGCCGGCAGCAGGGTGTCGAACAGCGCCGCCTGCCGCGGCTTCAGCGCGCGCGACTTGATGCGGCCAAAGCTGCGGATCGGGCCGTGGGAAGAGGGGTCGGACATGACCGCTCCTTAGACGTCCGTCGTTCCGGCGAAAAGGGTGGCCGCGCCGGCCGTCAGGCCAGCGCCTTCAGCTGATCGACCAGATCGGTCTTCTCCCAGCTGAACCCGCCGTCCGCTTCGGGCTCGCGGCCGAAATGACCATAGGCGGCGGTGCGGGCATAGATGGGTTTGTTCAGGCCCAGATGCTCGCGGATGGCGCGCGGGGTGCCGCCGCCGATCAGGCCCAGCAGTTTCTCTTCCAGCACCGTCTCGGAAATCTTGCCCGTGCCGTGCAGGTCGACGTGGATCGACTGGGGCTTGGCCACGCCGATGGCATAGCTGAGTTGCAAGGTGCAGCGGTCGGCGAGGCCCGCGGCCACGACATTCTTGGCCAGATAGCGACAGGCATAGGCCGCCGAGCGGTCGACCTTGGTCGGGTCCTTGCCGGAGAAGGCGCCGCCGCCGTGCGGGGCCGCCCCGCCATAGGTGTCAACGATGATCTTGCGGCCGGTCAGGCCCGAGTCGCCATCGGGACCGCCGATCTCGAACACGCCGGTCGGATTGATGTGCCAGACGGTCTCATTGGTGATGAAGCCCTCGGGCAGGACGTCCTCGACCACCGGCTTGACCAGGGCGGCGACGTCGCCCTGCGACATCCCGCGGGCGTGCTGGGTCGAGACCACGATCGAGGTGGCGCGCACCGGCTGGCCGTTCTCGTAGAACAGGGTGACCTGGCTCTTGGCGTCGGGCTCCAGCGCCTTTTCGCCGCCGTGGCGCAGCTCGGCCAGACGGCGCAGGATGCGGTGGCTGTAGGCCAGGGTGGCTGGCATCAGCTCGGGCGTTTCGTTCGAGGCATAGCCGAACATGATGCCCTGGTCGCCCGCGCCCTCGTCCTTGCCCTCGGCGGCATCGACGCCCACGGCGATGTCGACCGACTGGCCGTGCAGATAGTTGGAAAAGGTCAGCGTTTCCCAGTGGAAGCCATCCTGCTCATAGCCGATGTCCTTGACCGCCGCGCGCACCACCGCCTCGATCTCGGCCTCGATGCCCGGCGCCCAGCTGCCGTTTTCCCAGATGCCCTTGCCGCGGATCTCGCCAGCCAGCACCACGCGATTGGTGGTGGTCAGGGTCTCGCAGGCCACGCGCGCCTCGGGATCCTTCGACAGGAACAGGTCGACGATGGTGTCCGAGATGCGGTCGGCGACCTTGTCGGGGTGTCCCTCGGAGACGCTTTCCGAGGTGAAATGGAAGGAGGTACGGGACAAGGGGCGAACTCCGCATGACAGGAGCCGCAGACATATAAAGATATGCTTATATGTTCAAGCGGTCTCGTACGGCGAGCAGCAGGGGCGCGATCAGGGCCAGCGCCGCCGACTTGACCGCCATGCCCCACAGGAAGGGCGTGACGCCCGCCGACAGGGCCTCGGATGCGCCAATCCTGAGGCCGAGACCCGCCCAGCCAAGCGCCAGAATCGCCAGATGACCGGCCAGGGCGAGGGCAAAAATGAACAGGATGGTGCGCCACACGGGGCCGGGGGACAGGCTGCGGCCACCGGCCCCGACCAGAAGTGCCGCCAGCGGAAAGCCGACCAGATAGCCAGCGGTCGGCCCGGTCAGGGCCGGCAGGCCCGAGGCCCCGCCCGCAAACACCGGCAGGCCCAGCGCCCCCGCCGCCAGATACAGAAGGCCCGCCGCCAGCCCCCACCGCGGCCCCAGCGCCAGCCCGGCGGCCAGCACGGCCAACGTCTGCAACGACTGCGGCACCGGCGACCCCGGCACCGCCACATCCACCCGCGCCCCGAGCGCGATCAGCCCGACGAAGGCCAGGACGGCGACAAGGACGGCGATGCGGTGCGGTGCGATCATGAAAGGAAGTGGTGCCGCCTAGGTGACTCGAACACCTGACCCCCGCATTACGAATGCGATGCTCTACCGGCTGAGCTAAGGCGGCCTATGTCGGCGGGCGTGACCGGCCCGGC
>JAHJYN010000164.1 GCA_018826885.1 Alphaproteobacteria bacterium
CCGGGCGAGGCCGGATGACGGTTTTGCTGAGGGGGAGAAGGTGGAGACCGCGACCCGAAGGGGAATTCGTTGTGGCTGCTGCCTTCCGGCCCTGACCAGGTTGGCGAAGCCTTCGCCCGCGATCTCCGCCCCCGATATGCGCGTTCAGCCTCGCGAGATCAAGATGCCTTACGGATCGCGGCGGCCAGCGCTATGGAGGGCGCCATGTCCGCGCCCGTCGTCACCGCCTTTTCCGCTTCGCCGCTCGACCGGGGCGGCGACAGTCGCAACGACCCCGCATGGATGGCCGCGCGTATGGCCGACCCCGCTGCCCTGTCGCTGGCGATGACCGAGGGTCGGCCCCGGCTTGAAACCGTCGACGGTCTGGACCGGCTGGCCTGGGCGCCCCTGTCGCGCCTGCTGCCCCTGTCGGACGGCCGGCCGGCATTTCTGGGATTCTGGAAAGAGGTACCGGTCTTTGCCTGTTCGGTGCCCGACGCCCGGACCGCCGAGCTTGAGACGCTGATGGGGCCCGGCGACCAGCCCGACATGCGGGCGGCGGCCGCGCGCCTGCCGATGGGCGATCTGGCCATGGCCGGTGCCGCCAAGGGTCTGTTCGACTGGCACGGCCGCAATCGCTTTTGCCCCGGCTGCGGAGCGCAGACGCAGGTCGCCTCGGGCGGGTGGCGGCGCACCTGCGCCCCCTGTGCGGTCGAGCATTATCCGCGCGTCGACCCCGTCTGCATCATGCTGCCGGTCTATGCGGGCGGTCCCGAGCCGATCTGCCTGCTGGGCCGCCAGGCCGCCTGGCCCCCCGGACGCATGTCGGCCCTGGCCGGTTTCATGGAGCCCGGCGAAAGCCTTGAGGAGGCCTGCGCCCGCGAGGTGAAGGAAGAGGCCGGCCTGACGGTCAGCAGCGTCCGCTATCTGGCCAGCCAGCCCTGGCCGTTCCCGCACCAGCTGATGCTCGGTCTGATCGCCGAGGTCACCGACGACAAGGCCCAGCCGGACCTGACCGAGCTGGAGGCTGTCGCCTGGCTGACCCGGGCCGAAGCCCGGGCCGTGCTGGACGGGCGCCACCCCGATATTCTGGCGCCCTTTCCCTTCGCCATCGCCCACACCCTGCTCAGGGCATGGGCGGACGGCGAAGCCTAGGTCAGTCGGCGCTGTAGGCGCGCACACCCCAGTTACAGCTGCCCTGGCAGGTGACCATGCCGACGTCGACGGTATAGCGGCCGCCACGCGCACCCTGAATGATGACAAACGGACGAGCGTTCATTTCTTCGTCGCGGCCCACTTCATTGCCCGAGGGATCGCGCACGATCATGTCGAGGTCGGAGCAGCCCCCGTCGCAGGCGCCAAGCAGCACATAGGTGCCACCGGCGCGCAGGTCGAAGGTCACGGTCTGGACGTTGCCGGCTGACTGGCGGCCGACCTGAGACCCCGAGCTGGCAACACCCAACTCGGCCTCGAGCTGCTCGAAGTAGTACTCGACCCCGAAGATGTAATCGACCACGGCCGCGCCGGTCGGGTCCTGAGCCTGGACTGCGGTTGGCACGAGAGCAAGGGCGCCCAGGCCGATGACGGCGGAGGCTGCAGCGAAAATCTTGTTCATGAGGGCATTTCCTCTGATTGAACCGCGAAGCTGCACCGTTTTCGGGTCACGCGCAAATGACAGGGCCTCACGACTCGTCAGCCGCGCCCCGCTCGCAGACGCGCCTCGGCCAGGTCGCCGGGGTTGTCGATCGACAGCGGGGCGTCGGCGATCACCGCCGCATGGATGCGCAGCCCCATTTCCATGGCCCGCAGCTGTTCCAGCTTTTCGCGGCGCTCCAGCGGCGAGGGCGGGGCGGCACAGAAGGCCTCCAGCGCCGCCCGGCGATAGCCGTACAGGCCCACATGCCGCCAGACGGGGCCATCGCCGTACAGGGTGGAGCGGGTGAAATAGAGGGCACGGCCCTCGGTCCCCTCCGGGGCCATGGCGAGGACCGCCTTGACCACATCGGGATTCCTCCGGTCGTCCGGCCCCAATTCCGGAGCTACCAGGGTCGCGATGTCACACTCCGGGTGGCGCGCCAGCAGGTCGATGCAGAGCGCCGAGATACCGGGGTCGGCAAACGGCATGTCGCCCTGAAGGTTGACGATCACATCATGCAGCCCCTCGGGATCCAGCGCATGGAGCGCCGCGCGGATACGGTCCGAGCCCGAGGGCAGGTCGGGATCGGTCAGCACAGCCCGTCCGCCATCCGCCTCGACCGCCTCGACGATTTCAGGGTCACCCGCCGCCACAGCCACCGCCAGACCCGAGGCGCGGGCTTGGCGGCTGGCCCGAACGATCATGGGCAGGCCGCCGATGTCCGCCAGAGGCTTTCCGGGCAGGCGGGTGGCGGCCATGCGGGCCGGAATCAGGATCAGGGGGTTCATCGGGGCTCGGTCAGCGGGGTCTTTGGTCGCAGCCGGGCGTCAAACCCAACCGGACAGTTGCGAAGGCCGCATTACCGTGTCAGAGACGCGTCCGCGAAACAATGCCTGCGACCCTGCCACCGGCTGACG
>JAHJYN010000165.1 GCA_018826885.1 Alphaproteobacteria bacterium
CCCCTCCCCCGCTGCGCTGGGGAGGATTCACCTCTTGCATTTAGGACTTTTCCTAATTAGGAAGGTCCCATGAACACCCTGTTCAAGGCCCTGTCGCATCCCGTGCGGCGCCGGATCATCGAAATGCTCAGGAAGGGCCCCATGGCCTCGGGCGATATCGCGGCGGCCTTTGACATGACCTGGCCGACCGTCACCGGTCATCTCAATGCCCTCAAGGAGGCCGGCCTGGTCAGCCCCGAGCGCGACGGCACGACCATCCGCTATCGCCTCGACCTTTCCGCTGTGGAGGAGGCGCTGGCCTTCCTCCTGTCGATCACCGGGGCCCGCAGCCCGTCTGATGGAGACAAGGACCGTGACTGACTCCCGCCCGTCCGCCCCCGCCTCGGCCCTCGATGTGGCCACCCTCGGCATCTCGGCCATCCTGCTGGGCCTAGGGCTCTGGATCTTCTTCGCCGGCCCCACCGGCCTGATGCCCATTCATTTCAACGCCCAAGGCGATGCCGATGACTGGGCCGGGCGCGAGACCGTGGGCGCCTTGATCCTCGCGCTCGGCTTCGCCACCCTGGCTCTCAGTGGTGGCCTCGGCCATTTCGCCCGCAAGGCCGGCGATCCCGCCCGCAGCCGGGCCCTGCGCTTTGCCCAGCTGGTGACGCTGATCTCGTTCACGGGAGCCTCCCTGTTCGCTGCCGCGCTGAGCCTGTCCGGCGCCACCTCGATCGGCACCCTCGCGCCCATGGCGGCCATCAGCGCCCTGATGATGGCGACCGGGGCCTTCCTCGGCCGGGTCGGCCCCAACCCCATCGTCGGGGTGCGCACGCCCTGGGCCTTCAAGAGCAGGCTGGCGTGGGAGCGGTCGAACCGCCTCGCCGGACGCCTGCTGTTCCTGATCGGCCTGTTCGGACTGGTCAGCGCCCCCTTCATGCCCCAGCCATTCGGTATCATCGCGGTGGTCATCGCTGTGCTGGTCGCGGTCGTCCTCGCGGCGATCGAAAGCTGGCGCGTCTGGCGCAGCGACCCCGACCGCCAGCCCTTCTGATCCTGTTCCTGCAAGACGGAGACACCCCATGCTGTCCGCCCTGATCGCCGCCGCCGCCCTCACTCTGACCGTTCAGGACCCCGGCACCGCCGTCACCCTCCAGACCGAGGTCGGCCCCCTGCACGGGACCTGGCTGGCCCCGGCCGAAGCGCCCCGCGCGGTCGGTGTCATCATCGCCGGGTCCGGCCCCACCGACCGCGACGGCAACAGCCCCCAGGGCATCCGCGCCTCGACCTACCGCCTCTTGGCCGAGGGCCTGGCCGATCAGGGCATCGCTACCGTCCGCTACGACAAGCGCGGCGTCGGTGAGAGCCTGTTCACCGGCATGGCCGAGCAGGATCTGCGCTTTTCCCATCTGGTCGATGACGCCATCGGCTGGGCCGAACAGGCGGCAGAACAGGCCGGCCTGCCCTGCGCCTGGTTGATCGGACACAGCGAAGGGGCGCTGGTCGCGCTGGCCGCCACTGAACGCGACACCTCGGCCATCTGCGGCCTCGTGCTGGTCGCGGGCGCCGGTCGCCCGGCCCGCATCGTGCTGGAGGAACAGCTGGGCCCGCAACTGCCCGAGCCGATGCGAACGCAAGCATTCACGGCGCTGGCCGAGCTTGAGGCCGGGCGTGAGGTCGAGTCCATCCCCGGGCTGGAGGCCCTGTTCCGCCCCTCGGTGCAGCCTTATCTGATGTCCTGGCTGGCGCTCGATCCCCGCGAACTGATCGCGGCCTATGACGGCCCCGTCCTGATCGCCCAGGGCACCACCGACATCCAGGTCACCACCGTCGATTCCGATGCGATAAAGGCCGCTCAGCCCGACGCCACCCTGGTCGTCTGGGACGGCGTCAATCACGTGCTCAAGGTCGCCCCCGCCGAGCGTGCCGCCAATATCCGCACCTATGCCGACCCGGACCGGCCGCTGGCCGCCCCGGTCGTACCCGACATCGCCGGCTTCATCCTCAGCCCGCGCTAGTCAGCCCGCGCCAGGCGCCAGCGTCTCCTGGAACCGCACCGGGCGGCCGTGGGCGCTGCCGATCAGCTCGCCGTCGCGCATGACCACCCGACCGCGCACGATCGTCGCCATGGGCAGGCCCTGCACCTCCATGCCGTCGAACGGCGTCCAGCCCGAGCGCGTCGCCATGTCGGCGTGCTTCAGCACCGTCTTCGCCTTCAGGTCGACCAGCGTCAGGTCGGCGTCATAGCCCTCGGCCATCCGTCCCTTGCCGGCGATGTTGAAGATGCGCTGCGCCCCGGCCGAGGTCAGGTCGATGAACCGCTCCAGCGTCATCCGCCCCTTAGCCACATGATCCAGCATGACCGGCACCAGCGTCTGCACACCCGGCATGCCCGAGGGTGACGCCGGATAGGGCCGCGCCTTTTCCTCCAGCGTGTGCGGCGCATGGTCCGAGCCCAGCACATCCACCACCCCCTGGGCGATCCCCCGCCACAGGCCGTCGATATGCGGCCGGTTGCGGATCGGCGGGTTCATCTGGGCCAACGCCTTCAGCCGGACATAGGCCTCATCGCCGTCGAGCGTCAGATGCTGGGGCGTGACCTCAACGGTCGCCACATCCTTTGCGCCCGCCAGGAATTCGATCTCCTCGGCGGTAGTGACGTGCAGCACATGGATACGCGCCCCGCACTCGCGCGCCAGCCCGACCAGTCGCCGTGTGCTGCGGATCGCGCTTTCGACGTCGCGCACCTCCGGGTGGCTGGTCCAGTCGCCGGTCCGCGCCAGACTGCGCCGCTCGGCCAGCCGGTATTCGTCTTCGGAGTGGAAGGTCGCCCGCCGGTTCACCCGCTTCAGGATATCGCGCACCCCGTCGTCATCGGCGACCAGCAGGGTCCCGGTCGACGCCCCCATGAACACCTTGACCCCGCAGCAGCCCGGCAGCCGCTCCAGCTCATCCAGATAGGCCGCGTTCTCGTGGGTGCCGCCGATGTAGAAGGCGTGGTCCGTCCACATCCGGTCCCGGGCCCGCGCCAGCTTGTCGGCCATGGCGTCGGCATCCGTGGTGGTCGGCTCGGTGTTCGGCATTTCGAAGACGGCGGTGACCCCGCCCAGCGCCGCCGCGCGGCTGCCGGTCTCCAGGTCTTCCTTCCACTCCAGCCCCGGCTCGCGGAAATGCACCTGGGTGTCGATCACCCCCGGCAGCACCGTCAGGCCTGCCGCGTCCACCACCGCTCCGGCCGAGGCCTGCGACAGGTTCCCGACAAAGGCGATCCGCCCATCGCGCACGCCCACATCGGCCGGTCCCCGTCCGGCGTGGTTGGCGACCTCGCCGCCGCGCACGATCAGGTCATAGCTGTTGCCCATGGCGATACTCCTGCCGGTCAGATCAGGCGGCGTCGGTCGTCAGGCGCCGCATGCAGGCTTTCAACACCCTCTCGGCCGGAAGGTCCATCATATGCTGGAGCGCCTGGTCGAAACGGGGGTCCATGACGCGGAATTCCTCAAAGCTGCGCGGCCCCCTCAGCGTCTGGCCGCCCCATGGTCCGCGCAGCGCCTCGTCCGACGGGCCGAACAGCGCCGTCACCGGCACGCCCGCCGCCACCGCCAGCTGGGTCCACAGCGAATCCCCGCCCAGATAGAAGTCCGCCCGCTGCAGGGCCGCCACTGTCGCCAGCGGCGACAGCTTGCCCTGCGCCTCGATCACCCGCTCGCGCCGCACCACCAGCCGGATGGTGTGGGCCGCATCCCGGTCGCCCGCACTGCCGACGATCAGCAATCGCCCGCCCGCCAGCGGTCCGCCCTCGCCCAGCAGGGCCTGCGCCACCTTGGCATAGCGTTCCGCCGGCCACAGCCGCCCGATCCAGTCCGCCCCCGGCCCGATGGCCAGCAGCGGTCCCTCGCCCGGCCCCAGCAGAGCCTCGGCGGCCTCCATGTCTTCCGGCGTCGGGTGCAGGCGCGGCGCCGGCACCTCGTCCAGCTGCAGCACCCGCGCGGCCGCCTCGACGGCGTGCAGCCCGTCGGGCATCTCGCCGCGCACTGCCCGCTTCTGGCGCCGCAGCCAGCCCGACAGTTGCGTGCCGCGCATGTCGACGACCAGACCCCAATGGGTCCCCCGCACCTGCTTCCACAGGCCCATCAGGTCTGCCAGCCCTTCGCCTTTCAGGATCAGCGTCCGGTCCAGCCGGGGCACGCCGGCGAACAGCGGCGCGCTGGCCGGCGAGCCCACCACGGTGAACCGCGCCTGCGGCAGGGCTTCGGCCAGATGATCCAGCACGCCCGAGCCCATCACCGCCATCTCCGGGTCGGCTTCGGCGATGTAGAGGACGGGAAAGGCTGAAGGCATAAGCCGACCGTATACGGATTCTTGCCGGCGGGCAGCGGCATCGCCCCCTCGCCAAGCCGCCGTGGCCACCCTATCTGTGGACCATGTCCGCCCGCATCGCCTCCCTCCCTGATCGCGCCCTCGTCCGGGTCAGCGGCCCGGATGCGCGGACCTTCCTCAACGGCCTGCTGACGCAGGAGGTTTTGACCCTCAAGCCGGGCGAACTGCGCTTCGGCGCCCTGCTGTCCCCGCCCGGTCGCCTGCTGTTCGATCTGTTCCTGCTCGGCCAGGACGACGACGTTCTCCTGGATGTCGCCGCCGACCGCCGGGACGCCCTGATCCAGCGGCTCAGCCTCTATCGCCTGCGCGCCGATGTGACGATCACAGTGGATGACGGCACGGTCCAGGTCCTGTGGCCCGCCGCCGCGGACGCGCCCGGCTGCCCCGACCCACGCCTCGCAGAGCTCGGCCACCGCCACTATGGCACGCCCTTGCCGACCACGGCCGAGGCCGCGGACTGGCACGACCACCGCCTGTCGCTCGGCATTCCCGACCCGGCCCGCGATGGTGGCACCGACACCACCTATCCGATCGAGGCCGACCTCGACCTGCTCAACGGCATCGACTTTTCCAAGGGCTGTTTCATCGGTCAGGAGACCACCTCGCGCATGAAGCGGCGCGGCGCCATCCGCAACCGCATGCTGCCGCTCGAGGTCGAGGGCGACCTGCCCCCGCCCGGCACCGAAGTCCTGAATGGAGACCGCCGCGCGGGCCAGACCCTGTCGGGTCAGGGCCAATACGTCATGGCCCTCCTCCGCCTCGACCGGCTGGACGGCGACCTGACCGTCGACGGCCGACCCGCCCGCGTCCTCTGGCCCGACTGGCTGCCCCGGGACTAGCTTTGCCGCGCCCGCGCCAGCTCCATCCGCAGCGCCGTCAGACGACCGTCCGCCGCCTCCCAGGTGACTTCCCGGATGCGCAAGGCCGCCTCCAGCCACCGCACCCGCGTCTCGGGATCCTCGGTCAGGCGTGCCACCCGCACCATGGGGTCGGCCATCGACACATGCCCCTGCCCGCGAAACTGCAGGATCGACAGCAGCGCCGCCTCATAGGTCTGGATCGCCTCGTCGATCAGCCCCTCGCGCTCATAGACCTCCGCCAGCCACAGCTGCGAGGCGATCAGGGCATCGGGATCGGTCTGGCCCAGTTCCCCGACCACACCGGGCGGATGCATGACGGCCTTGCTGTCCTGCGCGCGCGCCTCACCCGCAAATGCAGCGGCGAGGCCGAGGGCAATCAGGGCGATCAGGAATGGCAAACGGGTCACCTTCACCCCTTGCCAGACCGCGCGCGCCACTGCCTCTGACGGGACATGACTCTTGCGTCGGGCGGCCCGCCCGGCGACCCTGAGGCCATGACCGACTCGCCCGTGCCCGACACGACCGGCCGCTGTGGCTGGTGCGGCACCGACCCTCTCTATGTCGCCTATCACGACCAGGAATGGGGCGTGCCCGAACGCGACCCGCGCGCCCTCTGGGAAAAGCTGGTGCTGGATGGCTTTCAGGCGGGCCTGTCGTGGATCACCATCCTGAAAAAGCGCGAGGCCTTCCGCGCCGCCTTTGACGAGTTCGATCCGGAAAAGGTCGCCCGTTACGGCGACGCCGACCGTCAGCGCCTGTTGAACGACGCCGGCATCGTCCGCTCGGGCGCCAAGATCGACGCCACCATTTCGGGCGCCCGCATCTGGCTGAACCTTCAGGATCAGGGCCGCGACATGTCGGACTGGCTGTGGTCCTTCGTCGACGGCCAGCCCATCCAGAACAACTGGCCGGGCATGGCCCAGGTCCCGGCCCAGACCCCGCAATCGGTGGCCATGGCCAAGGCGCTCAAGGCCGAGGGCTTCAAATTCTGTGGCCCGGTCATCGTCTATGCCTTCATGCAGGCGACCGGCATGGTCAATGACCACGTCACGACCTGCCATCGGCATGCCCCCCTCTCAGGTGGGCAGGGCTGATGCTGCGACCTGATCTGACGCTGGAACAGGAATGGGCCGCCCACGGCCTCGTCTGCGGCGTGGACGAGGCCGGACGGGGCCCCTGGGCCGGGCCGGTCAGCGCGGCCGCCGTCATCCTCGATCCGGACCATCTGCCCGAGGGCCTGAACGACTCCAAGGCGCTGTCGGAGGCCGCGCGCGAGGCGGCCGAGGCCGACATCAAGGCGCGTGCCCTGTGCTGGTCCGTGGCCTTTGCGACGGTGGAAGAGATCGACCGCCTGAACATCCTGCGCGCCACCGAACTGGCCATGCGTCGCGCGGTTCAGGGTCTGGCGCCCTGCGCGGCCCTGGCCCTGATCGACGGCAATCATGCGCTGGAGGTCGGGTGCCGCTCTGTGGCGGTCATCAAGGGGGATGCGAAGTCGGCCTCCATCGCCGCCGCCTCCATCCTCGCCAAGACCGCGCGCGACCGGCTGATGCATGCGCTTGAAGCCGAACACCCCGGCTATGGCTTTGCCCGGCACAAGGGCTATGGCGTGCCGCTGCACCGGCAGGCGCTGGACCGCCTCGGCCCGTGCGCCCAGCACCGGCGCTCGTTCGCGCCGATCCGGCTGTTGATCGAAGAGAGACTCAGCGCCTAGAGCGCCATGGCTCCGCCCAGCAAGGCCCCCAGCAGGGCCGCCAGCAAACCCCCGCCGACCAGGATCATCCAGTGCGGGATCTCTTCGCTCTCGGCTTCTGCGGGGTCGGCGACATTGGCCGGAGCGAACCGGTCCCGACGGGGTTCGGGCGCGCGCCAAGCGACCGTCTGAAAGGCATCAATGGCCCGTTCTGACCGGACCAGACCCCGGCCCGCAAATCTGGCCTCGCTGCCCATATCCTCCGCCTCGATGTCCCGGATCGTCTGCATGACGACCAAACGGCATCAAACCCCGGGGGTTCCCGCAGATCAAGCCGCGTGCGGCAGGGCCACCGGCTCGGGTGTCACCACATAGAGATATTCGACGTTCCTCAGCCGCCCGATCTGGCCAACCTTTTCACCCTTCGGATTATGGATGCCGATACGCGCGCCGACATAGCGGGGGTGGGCGATCTCGATCACCTGCACATGACCGCGCGCCGACAACATGCCGGTCAGCGCCTCCCGGTCCAGATAGCCCTCATCATTGAAGGACACGACCAGATTGGGCGCCTTCAGCCCCTCGATCACCGCCGCCAGCGCAGGGCCAATCCCGGGCCGGCTGTTGAAAGCGCTTTTCCGCGTCTTCACATCGATCCGCTTGTTGGCCACGCCATAGGTCTCGGGCTTGTCCCACAGCACCAGACTTTCCCAGCAGTGGTAGTTCCCCAGATAGGAATGCTGGTTGTAGGGCGGGTCCAGATAGACCAGATCGGCCTCGATCTCCGGCGCGATCGTGACCGCATCGACCTGCGTCGCCCGGCACGGCGCCCCCACCGACGGCAGCACATCCGGCATCCGCAGTTCGAGGGGTTTGAGCGCGCGCGGGGCCCACTGCTTCATATAGGCCATCTGCACCCCGGCCGTGGAATCGACCCGGTCGGCCGCCTCCATCAGGCTGACCAGCACGATGGCCTTCAGGTCCGGCTCCAGATCCAGCGCCTCGATCCGTTCGCGCATGGCATCGATCCGCGCGCCATTGTCGGGGTGGAAATAGCGCGCGTCCTCGCAAAAGGCCCGGGTGAACCAGCCCGCCTCGGGCTTCAGCGTCCGCAGCTCGGCCAGCACCGCCTCGGACTTGTCGAGCCAGCGCTCGCGGTCCGCCTGCACATAGGCGGTGGCCAGCACATGGGCATAGGCATTGTGGTCATTCGACCAGACGCGATACCCCGCCCGCTTCAGCGCATGCCCGACCCGCGCCGACCCGGAAAACAGATCGCACACGGTCGTCCCCGGCCCCGCCAGCGCGCCGATCGCCGAGGTCACCTGCCCCAGCAGAGCCCGCTTCGAGCCGATATATTTGATCATCCGGGGGCCGTCAGGTCTTCCGGGCGCGTTTCGCCTTCGCCGGAGCATGCGCCAGCCGCAACAGATTCGCAGCCCCCGGTGCACCGAACGGCGTCCCGGCCAGGATCAGGATCCTTTGACCCGGCTGGGCCAGCCCATAATCCATGGCCCCGTTCACCGCATCGTCGGTCACCTGCTCCAGCGACTCCGGCTGGCGGCCGAGACGCGGCTCCAGCCCCCAGACCAGCGCCAGCCGACGCGCCGTGTCTGGATTGGGTGTCAGGGCCAGCACCGTATGCAGCGGCCGCTCGCGCGCCATCCGCCGGGCCGTACCGCCCAGGGTCGTGAACACGACGATACAGGCGGTCGACTGGGCCTCGCCGGCCTTGCGCGCCGCCGCCACCAGGGCATCGGCATCAATGTCGTCCATGCCCGCGTGTTCGGCATCCATCAGGCTGGGCCAGACCGGATCGCGTTCGACCCGCTCCATGATGCGGTTCATCATGGTCACCGCCTCGACCGGATAGTCGCCCGAGGCCGTCTCGGCCGACAGCATCAGGGCATC
>JAHJYN010000022.1 GCA_018826885.1 Alphaproteobacteria bacterium
AAGCGTTAACCGTGAAGCAACGCCTTGTTGCGATGGTCCGGCATCATGTCCCGAACCAAGGCCACGAAGGGCGTCCTGAGGTCGACCGTGGCGCTTGCCGCGGCCGGGTCGGTCGCGTTCGCGCCCTTGCTGACCCTGGCCCAGGAAGCACCGGCCTCGGCCGTGACCGAGCCGCTGGCCATCCGCATCGGGACCACGGACGCCTATACCCGTATCGAGTTCGCCGGCGTGGTCGGCGCGCGCTCGCGCGTCTCGGTCGACGGGCGCACGGTCGTCGTGCGCATCGGCACGACGGCGGCCCCGGATGTCTCGCGACTCAAGGTCACCCCGCCGCCGGGACTGGAGACGATCGAAACCCGGGCGGTGCGCAATGGCACCGAGCTGGTTCTGACCCTGACCGAGGGCGCCTCGGTTACCCAGGGACAGGCGGACGGCGCCGTCTGGATCAATCTGTATCGCCCGGGCGAGGCCCCGCCGCCGTCTGCGGCAGCGGCCTCCGCTGCAACGGTCGCCGTCCGCGCCGCGCCGTCTGCAGATTCGGTGACGCTGACCTTCAACTGGGACCGGCCCGTCGGGGCGGCCGTCTTCCGTCGGGGTGAGGCCGTCTGGATCGTCTTCGACCAGGCCGCCGCGCTCGAAATGCCCGAAGCCAGCGATCTCGGACCTGCGGGTGGGGCGCAGTGGGCGCGCGGCCCTGACTACACTTCGCTGCGCATTGATGCTCCGCGCAACCTTCAGGTGGCCGCCTCGGGCCAGGGCAATGTCTGGACCGTGACCCTGGGCGGCCGGGCCGTCCCTCCCGGCGGTGTCCGCGTGGGGCGCGACGAAGAGGGCCGTTCGCAGCTGGTCGTGACCATGGCCGGGGCGACCAAGGCGGTCTGGCTGACCGACCCCCTGGTGGGTGACCGCTTTGCCGCTGTGACGGCGCTGGCCCCGGGCAAGGGCTTTGCCGGACGCCGCCAGACGGTGGACCTGACCCTGCTGCCCTCGGCCCAGGGGCTGGGAATCGAGACCCCGACCGACGACCTGACGATCGAGACAGCGGGCGACCGGGTGCTGGTCACGCGGCCCGGCGGGCTGACCCTGTCGCCGCCTTCGGCCGCGCTCGAGGCGGCCGACGTCGCGGGGGATACGCCGAAGAAGGCCAGCCACCCCGCCCTGATCCTGGGCGAATGGGCTGCCACAGGCGACCAGGGCTTTGTCGCCACCCACCGGCGCCTGCAGGAGGCCGCGACGGATGAGGCCCAGGCGGCTGGTGACAATCCGCGCGCGCCGGTCGAGGCGCGTCTGGCTTTGGCGCGGTTCCTGGTGGGGTCCAGCCTGCACTATGAGGCGATCGGGGTCCTGAACTCCATCGTGGCCGCCGCCCCCGGCATGCTGGGCGAGGCCGAGGTGCGCGGCCTGCGTGCGGCCGCGCGCGTCGCCATCGGTCGCTATGACGAAGCCGCCGTCGATCTGGCCGGCGCCGCCCTGTCGGGCGACCCGTCGGCCCAGGCCTGGCAGGGCTATCTGGCCACCCGGCGGGGCGACTGGACGGCGGCGCGGGAATCCTTTGCCCGCGCCTCCATGGTCATCGACGACTTTCCGCCCGTCTGGCGGGCGCGGTTCGGGGCGGCCCACGCCGAGGCCGCGCTCAGGACCGGCGACACCGAGGCGGCCAGGGCCCTGATCTCCTACTGTCTCAGCCAGGACATCAGCGCGGGCGAGCAGCTGGCCGTGCGGCTGGTGCAGGCCCGGCTGTTCGAGCTGGAGGGCCAGACCGACCGGGCGCGGGCGGTCTATCGGGCGGTCGGACGGGCGCCACTGGACCAGGTCGCGGTGCCGGCCCGTCTGGCAGCGGTGAAAATCGATCTGGCGCGCGGTGCGGTCACCCCGATCGCTGCGGCGCAGGTGCTGGAAGGCCTGCGCTGGCGCTGGCGCGGCGACATTACCGAGCTGGAAGTCATCCGCACCCTCAGCGAGCTCTACATGTCCCAGGGCATGTACCGCGAAGCGCTGACCGCGCTGCGCAGCGCCGGGACGCGGCTGTCGCGCCTGCCGGGGGCCGAGGCGCTGCAGGCCGATCTGGCGCGTGTGTTCCGGGCGCTGTTCCTCGAGGGGGGCGCCGACGGCATGCCGCCCATCCAGGCGCTGGGCCTGTTCTACGACTTCCGCGAACTGACGCCGATCGGGGCCGACGGCGACGAGATGGTGCGGCGACTGGCGCGGCGCCTGATCGATGTCGACCTGCTGGATCAGGCCGCCGAACTGCTGAAACACCAGGTCGAGAACCGGCTGGAAGGCGTGGCCCAGGCCCAGGTGGCCGCCGATCTGGCCGTCGTCTATCTGATGGACCGCCAGCCCGAGGCCGCGCTTCAGGCCCTGTGGGCGACCCGGACCACCCTGCTGCCCACGGCGCTGGCGTCAGAGCGCCGCGTGCTGGAGGCCCGGGCCCTGCTGGGCCTCGGCCGGTTCGATCACGCGATCGAAGTGCTGGGCAACGACACCAGCCCCGAGGCGCGTGCCGCCCGGGCCGAGGTGTTCTGGAAACAGGAAAAATGGGGTGAGGCCGCCGCCCTCTACGAACAGGGGCTGGGCGACCGTCACACGGATACCGCGACTCCGCTGACGCGCGATGAGGAGAACCGCCTGCTGCGTGCCGCCGTCGGCTATTCCCTGGCTGGAGACGATACGGCGCTGCTGCGGCTGTCGCGCAACTGGACGCCCTTCATCGAAAAGGCGCGGGCCCCCAATGCCCTGCGGATCGCCCTCGCCGGTCTGAACGGGCTGGACGATGCCACCAGCGTCCGCGAATTCGCCGCCATGGCCGCGCGGGCCGATACCTTCACCGGCTGGGTCGAGAGCGTGAAGGGGCGGTTCAGAAACGAAGACGGCGGCGAGGTTGCCCCCGCCGCCGCCGACTAACAGGTCTGAACGTCAGACTTAGCTGTTGACCGCATCCTTGAGCGGCTTGGACACGCGGAAGCGCACCGCCTTGGAGGCCGGGATCTTGATGGTGGCGCCGGTGGCCGGATTGCGGCCTTCACGGGCAGCGCGGGCGGCGGTGTCAAAGACGCCGAGGTTCGAGATGCGGACGTCGCCGCCGCTCTTCAGGCTCTTGTGGATGTTCTCGACGATCGAGGTCAGAACGCGGCCGGCATCGGCCTGGGAAACACCGGCATCCTTGGCGACGGCGGCAATCAGTTCAGCTTGAGTGGTCATTTGGGTCGTTTCCATTTTTTCGCCCGCTGCGGGCGATGACGAGCGGATCAACGCGCGTTTCCGGTGACATTGCAAGCCATGCCGGGCCAGATCGCCTGTGGATGAAAGGGTTTCAGCCGCTTCCGGCCGCCCTCTGGAAGCTCTCGACCAGGCTGCCCGCGACCAGTCGCCAGCCGTCCACCAGCACGAAAAAGATCAGCTTGAACGGCAGCGAAATTACCACCGGAGGCAGCATCATCATGCCCATGGACATGAGCACGCTGGCGACCACCAGATCGATCACAAGGAACGGAACGAAAAGGAGAAATCCGATTTCGAAGGCCCGCTTCAGCTC
>JAHJYN010000166.1 GCA_018826885.1 Alphaproteobacteria bacterium
GACTCCGAGACCACGCTGGACGGCAATTCCGTGGTGGTCGAGGAGCAGATGCTGAAGATGACCGAGAGCCGCATGGCCTATGAGGCGGCGATCGGCTTCTACCAGAAGTCCATGACCCTCCTGCGGATGGCCGCGCGCCCGCCGGGCCGCTGAGCCCCGGCTGAAGGAAGCCTGACCCATGCCCGATCCCGTTCCGCCCAGAAATCCCGCCATGGCCGTGGCCGCCGGCGCCATGAAGGCCCAGCAGTCGCGCATGCGGGTGATCGCCGAAAACATCGCCAATGCCGATTCGACCTCGCCGGTCGCCGGCGGCGAGCCCTATCGCCGTCAGGTGCCGGTGTTCCAGTCGCGCACGGTCGATGGCGTCACCGGCGTGGTGCTGGCCGAGGTGCGGCCCGACCAGGGCGACTTCCGCATGGACTACGATCCGTCCCACCCGGCCGCCAATGCCGACGGCTATGTGATGCGGCCGAACGTCAACACCCTGGTCGAGGCCATGGACATGCGCGAGGCCCAGCGCGCCTATGAGGCCAACCTCAACATCATCGAGACGGCGCGCGCCATGGAAAGCCGCCTGCTCGAGATCCTGAAGAAGTAGGGGATAGGTCGTGATGAATCCCGTTGCCGCAGCCCGCGCCTATCAGGCCATTCAGGGCGCAGGCTCTGTCGGGGCGGTCAGCCCGACCGACGCGCCCGGCTTTTCCGATCTGGTGCAGAACGTCATCGCCAGCGCCACCACCCAGACCCGCGCCGCAGAGGCCCAGATGACCCAGGTGGTTCAGGGGCAGGGCAGTCTGATCGATGTGGTCACCGCCATCAGCTCGGCCGAGGCCTCGCTGGAAACCGCCATGGCCGTGCGCGATCAGATGATCCAGGCCTACCAGGAAATCATGCGTATGCCGATCTGACGGCCCGGGTCGCCGGAGCGCGGTGGCGGGTCCGGGCCTTGAGCCAGTCCTGCAGCGGCCCGTCGACCATGTGGTGAAAGGCAAAGGCGAAGGCGACCGCCATGCCAACGCCGGCGAACCACAGCGCCCACTGGACCGGCTCGGACAGGTTCAGCCGGGCGATGGCGACATTGACCACGCCGAACCAGGCGATCCGCACCACCTCATTGCTGATGAACATCGAGAAGGACACCAGCGCCGCCCGCTCGATCAGGCGCGACGGGCGCACCACCGGAATGGCGCCGGCCGCCAGAATGATCAGCGAGATCATCACCAGACTGGGCAGGGCATTCTTGCCGTAGAACTGCAGGGCGATCAGGCCGACGGTGGCCAGCACCCCGACCCAGCGGGCCAGTCCCGGATGGATCCAGACGCGGTGCGCAAACGCCGCCAGCGCCATGCCGAGGAAGAACAGCGGCAGGGCCCGGAAGAAGCCGAACTTCATCGGCATCTGGTAGACGGGATAGCCGAGCAGGGCCCGGGCCAGCTCATTGGCAATCAGATAGAGGCCGATCCCCACCACCAGCCAGGTCCAGGGCCCCAGCCGCGCACAGCCGCGCGCCATCCACGGAAAGGCCAGATAGCAGCCGATCAGGGCCGAGATCGACCAGGTGGGGGCGTTCCAGCCCAGCCCGCCGGGGATGCCGAACGCCTGCACCAGCCCCAGCTGCGCCGGCAGCTGGCCCCAGTCGAACCATTCCGGATTGCGCGGCGCCAGACCGATGGCGGCACTGCCGACCACCAGCGCCACCAGCGCCAGTCCCATGATCAGATGGGCCGGCACGACCCGCAGCACCCGCCGCGTCAGGAATTCGCCCGGGCTGACCTGACCCGAGGCCAGGCTTTGCGAGTACAGCCGCATCAGCACATAGCCGCTGTCGATGATGAACAGATTGGTCAGCAGGAAGCCGGTGTGTTCGAACGCGGGGTGCAGCCCCTCGGCCAGGGCGATGGGCCCCGCCGCCTGAAAGTGATGCAGGACGATCAGCACGGCCACAATGAAACGGATGGCATCCAGCCACCCGCCGCGGGCGATGGCGGTTGTCTCGTTTCGGGTCGAAATCCAGCGATCCAGCATGGTTCGGGCTCCTTTGATCCCCTGTCCCGCAAGGGTCGGGCCACCGAAAGCAGCGCATCGTTAGGGCGGTGTTAACCACGCTCCCGGCAGTTTCTGCCGGGTACGCGTGCCGGTCTGGAGAGTTCTGAGTCATGAATGGTGCCGAGGTCATGGATGTGGGGCGCGATGCCC
>JAHJYN010000167.1 GCA_018826885.1 Alphaproteobacteria bacterium
ACCACGCCGTCGATCTCATAGGTCGGGTCTTCGTGGGTCGTGGCGCGCGAGGTTTCGAAACAGCCGCCCTGATCGATGGCGACGTCGACCAGCACCGAGCCGTTCTTCATCTGCTTCAGGTGCTCGCGCTTGACCAGTTTGGGGGCCGCCGCGCCGTGCACCAGCACCGCGCCGATCACCACATCGGCCTTGACGATTTCTTCCTCGATGGCGTTGATCGAGGAATAGCGGGTGATGACCCGGCCGTCGGTCAGTTCATCGATCTCGCGCATGCGGGGGATGGAGCGTTCCAGCACCACGACCTCGGCGCCCAGACCCAGCGCCATGCGGGCCGAGTTGAAGCCGACCACGCCGCCGCCCAGCACCGCCACGCGGGCCGGGGCCACGCCCGGGACGCCGCAGAACAGCAGACCCATGCCGCCATTGTGCTTCAGCAGGGTCTCGGCGGCCGAGAAGACGGCGATCCGCCCGGCCACTTCCGACATGGGCGCCAGCAGCGGCAGGCCGCCGTTGCGGTCGGTCACGGTCTCATAGGCGATGGCCGCGCATTTCGAGGCCAGCAGGCCCTTGGTCTGCTCGGGGTCGGGCGCCAGGTGCAGATAGGTGTAGAGGATCTGGTCCTCGCGCAGCATCTCCCACTCGACCTTCTGCGGCTCCTTGACCTTCACGATCATGTCGCTGTCCGCGAAGACGGTTTTGGCGTCCGGGGCGATCTTCGCACCCGCCAGCTTGTATTCGGCATCGGTGAAGCCGGCGCCGTCACCGGCCCCCGTCTGGACCAGAACCGTATGGCCGTGGGCCACATATTCGCGCACCGCCGTCGGCGTCAGGCCGATGCGGTGTTCGTTCTTCTTGATTTCCTGGGGGACACCGACGCGCATGACCGTTTCCTCTGTATGGCGGGCGGGCCTTTCCGGCCCGGTTCGGCCCGCAATCTAGCGGGGGGAGCGGCGCAGGTTCCTGTTCATTTTGCTGAGTGAACGGCATAAAGTCGCAGAACCTTGCTTGGGATCGCTCCATGAAGACCGTTTCTGCCGTCACCCTCGATGCCATCGACCGCAAGATGTTGCGCGCCCTGCAGGAGAACGGCCGCATCTCGAACGCCGACCTGTCCCGTACGGTGAACCTGTCCGAGAGCGCCTGCCTCCGGCGACTGCGCGCGCTCGAGACCGAGGGCGTCATCAGCCGCTATGCCGCCATCATCAATGAACGCGCCGTCGGCCTGCCGATCAGCGTGTTCGTCACCGTCACCCTGTCGTCCCAGGCCGAGGCGGCCCTGACCGCCTTCGAGACCGCCGTCGCCACCGTGCCCGAGGTGGTCGAATGCTATCTGATGACCGGCGGCTCGGACTATCTGCTCAGGCTGGTGGTGCGCGACGTCGACGATCTGGAGCGGGTCCACTCGCACGAGCTGACCCGCATCCCCGGCGTCACCCGCGTCTCCTCCAGCGTCGCCATGCGCACCGTGGTCAAGCGGGGCGCGCTGCCGGTCTAGCCCAGCTTCAGGGTCAGGGTCTTGATGTCCAGATAGTCGTCGATGCCGTGGGTCGAGCCCTCGCGGCCATAGCCGGACTGTTTGACGCCGCCGAACGGGGCGACCGGGGTCGACATCAGGCCGGTGTTGATGCCGCACATGCCCGCCTCGATCCGGCGGCCGATGCGGATGGCCCGGTCGAGGTCGCGCGTGAACAGATAGGAGGCCAGGCCCAGGTCGCTGTCATTGGCCTTGTCCAGCACCTCGTCTTCGGTGTCGAAGGCAAACACGGGCACCAGCGGGCCAAAGGTCTCTTCCTCGCGGAACAGGGCGTCGTCGCCGCCGAAGGTCACGGTCGGCGCAAAGAACCGCCCGCCCAGATCGTGACGTTCGCCCCCGGTCAGCACCTCGCCGCCCGCCGCCTTCACCCTGGCGACATGGTCCTCGACCTTGTCGACGCCCTTGTCCTCGATCAGCGGGCCGACTTTGACCCCCTCGTCAAAGGCATTGCCGACCTTGAGCTTTGACACCTCGGCCGCCAGTCGGTCGGCATAGTCGCGGGCCACGGACCGCTCGACATAGACTCGGTTCGGGCAGACGCAGGTCTGGCCCGAGTTTCGGAACTTGCCCTTGATGGTCTCGGCCACGGCCTGATCGATATCGGCGTCAGCGAACACGATCAGCGGGGCGGCGCCGCCCAGCTCCATCGACACACGTTTCAGGGTGGGGGCGCATTGTTCGGCCAGCTTGCGACCCACGGGCGTGGAGCCGGTAAAGCTGAGCTTGCGGATCACCGGC
>JAHJYN010000023.1 GCA_018826885.1 Alphaproteobacteria bacterium
GAGGCATCGGCCAGCACCGTATAGGCCCGCCCCGCCGCCTCGACATCGGCCCGCCCGGTCAGGGTCTGCAGGCCGATGCGGAACCGCTGGTCCCGGTGCAGACGCCGCACCGCATCCATCGCCGTTTCGAAGTCGTCTGCAGCGGCGGCCTCGGCCCGCATCTGGTCCGCCACACCGGTATCGGCATCCAGCGGCGTCTGGAAACGGGTGTCCAGCATACTGTCCAGCGCCGCCGGATCCCGCCCCAGCGCCCGCGCCAGCCGCGGCGCCCAGGCCATCACCCGCACGACCAGATCGAACAGGGTCGGCTGGTTCAGGAACAGGGCCTGGATCTGCACCCCCGCCGACAGGCCGGAAAAGAAGACGGCGAACCGGCGAAAAGCCTGATCCGGGGCCCCCGTCGCGGCCAGGGCCTCCAGCAGGCGCGGCGCCAGCCGGGTGAACAGCTCCCGCCCTCGCGCGCTGCGGGTCGCGGGGATGCGGCCGTGGTGCCAGCTGCGGATCATGTCCGACACCGATGCGGGTTCCGAGAAGCCCATCCGCTCCAGCGTCGCCAGCGTCTCGGGATCGTTCTCGACCCCGGTGAAAACCAGACTGCCATAGTCTGACGACAGCGACTCCTCGCCCTCGAACAAATCGCCGTACAGGCGGTTGACCTCGGCCAGCAGGGCCTCGACCGAAGCGTCAAAGGCCGCCAGATCGGCCTCGCCCGACAGGGCCGCGACCGCCCGCCTGCGGACGTCATCGACCGGCAGGGCGTGGGTCTGTTCGTCGGCCAGCATCTGCACCCGGTGCTCCAGCCCCCGCAGCCGCACATAGGCCTGGCTGAGCGCCGCCCGCGTCGCTTCCGGCACATGGCCCGCGCGGGTCAGAGCCTCCAGCGCCGGCAGGGTCGCCGGCAGGCGCAGCGCCGGATTGCGCCCGCCGAGGATCAGCTGCTGGGTCTGGGCATAGAATTCGATCTCGCGGATGCCGCCCCGGCCCAGTTTCAGATTGGCCCCGGCCGCCTCCAGCCCCTCGCCGGTCTTGTGCACATGGATCTGCCGCTTGATCGACTGCACATCCAGAATGGCCTGATAGTCGAGGCTGCGGCGCCAGACGAAGGGCACCAGCGCCTCGAGGAATTCGCGCCCCGCCTCCCGGTCCCCCAGCATGGCGCGCGCCTTGATGAAGGCCGCCCGCTCCCAGTTCTGGCCGACGCCCTCATAGTAATCCAGCGCCATGGGCACGGCGACGACCGGCGGGGTCGAGGACGGGTCGGGCCGCAGCCGCAGGTCGACCCGGAACACATAGCCGTCGCCCGTCCGCTCGGTCAGCAGGGCGGCGAAGGCCTGGGCCGCCCGGTCGACCGTGCGCTGCATCTCGACGCCCTCGGCCAGCGCCCCGGCCAGACGTTCGGGGTCGTAGAAGAGCGAGATGTCGATATCGCTGGAATAGTTCAGCTCCAGCGCGCCGTGCTTGCCCATGGCCAGACCGAACAGGCCGGGGACCGGATTGTCCGGATCGGGCTCCCCTGTCAGCCGCCCCCGCTCGCGCAGGTCATGAGCGACGGCCCGCAGCGCCGCCTGTGACGTCGCATCGGCAAAGCGCGACAGGGCCCCGGTCACCGCCTCCAGATCCCAGACCCCGCCCAGATCGGCCAGTGCCGTCAACAGGTGCAGGTCGGCCTTGGCCAGCCGCAGCGGGCGCTTCATCTCCTCGACCCCGCCGCTCAGAGTCTCTGTCCGGGTCAGGATCCCGGCGAGGGTCGCCTCGGGGCTGGCCGCCAGCATCTCGCCCAGCGCCTCGGGCCGCCTGCGCGCCAGCGAGGCCAGATAGGGCGAGGCGGCAAACACCGGGGCCAGCGCCGGCCAGGCGGCATCCAGCGATAAACCGAGGCCCGCCTCGGCCAGCTGCGCCCTCAGCGTCTCCAGCCCCGGCGCCTCCAGTGTCGGCCCGCAGGGGCGGATCCGCTCGGCCAGAGCCTCGCCTGACCCGGCCGTCATGGTGCGGCGGCCAGCACCAGCGCCACCCGCAGGCCCGGCCCGTGGCCGTTATAGACCCCCGGTCCCTCGTCCAGCTGGATGCGGCCGTTGTGGGCCTCCATCACCGCCCCCACCAGCGCCAGTCCCAGCCCCGAGCCCGGCTCGGTCCGGCTGTTGTCCAGACGAACAAAGCGCTCGATCACCCGCTCGCGGTCCTCCTCGGGCACGCCCGGTCCGGTGTCGGTGACCGAAAACTCGATCTCGCCGGAGGACCGCCGCCGTGCCCGCAGCTTCACCGCCCCGCCCTCGGGGGTATATTTGATGGCATTGTCGATGATGTTGGCCAGCGCCTGGGTCAGGAACGGGCGATTGCCCATGATCTCCAGCCCACGCTCGATCTCGGCCGAGAACTCCAGCCCCTTGTCCTCGCCGGCGGGCTCGTAAAGCTCGGCCAGATCGGCGGCCAGATCCGCCGCGTCAAAGCGTTTGGCGTCCGGGATCCGCCCCGACCCTGCCGCCGCCTGCAGCCGGGCGATGGCCAGCACGGTGTTGAAGGTCTTCAGCAGGTCGTCGGCTTCCGACAGGGCCAGTTCCAGCGCCTCGGTGCCGCTGACCTTGCCCGCCTCGGCATCGATCAGGGCGACTTCCAGCTTGGCCCGCATCCGCGTCAGGGGCGAGCGCAGGTCGTGGGCAATCGCGTCCCCGGCATGGCGGATCGAGGCCATCGACGCTTCCAGCCGGTCCAGCATGCCGTTCAGCCCCTGGCCCAGCTCGTCCAGCTCATCGCCCGAGCCGCGCACCGCCACCCGGGCTTTCAGGTCGCCGTCCTGTACCGCCAGCACGGTCCGGTTCAGCCGTCCCATGGCCCGCTCCAGATTGCGGCTGACCAGCAGGCCGCCAATCAGCCCCAGCAAGACGACGATCCCCATCGCCCCCCACAGGGCCTGGGTCAGCCGCCCCAGATAGGCCTCGGTGTCGCCCAGCGACTGGCCCACGAACAGCTGCTCGCCGCCCCGCAGCGTCATCTGCACCCCGCGAGACTGGGGCCGCACCACCCGCCCGTCGGGCAGGGTGTCGGTCATCGGAAAGGTGTGCCAGACGGTGCCGCCCTCATAGTCCTGTATGGGCGAGACATTGAGACTGCCGCTGACCCGGTTCCCCTCGGCGTCGATCAGCAGATACAGGAAACTGTCGCGGCTCAGCGTCCGGTCGATGACCGCCATATTGAGGGCGTCCACGCCTCGCGCATCATAGATGCCGGTCAGGGTGGTGACCTCGGTGCGCACCGCCTCCTCCGCCCTCAGCCGCGCCTCATTGGCCGAGGCCACATAGACCCACGCCAGCACCGCCGCCGCCGCCGTCGCGAACAGCGCCAGAAACAGCAGCGTCAGCCGGAACGGCGTCCGCCGGAAGAGGGACGGCAGGCGCATGGTCCCGGCCTAGGCCTCCAGCCGGTATCCCGCGCCGCGCACGGTCTGCAGCATGGCCTTGTCGAAGCCCTTGTCGATCTTGGAGCGCAGGCGGCTGATGTGGACGTCGATGACATTGGTCTGGGGGTCGAA
>JAHJYN010000168.1 GCA_018826885.1 Alphaproteobacteria bacterium
ACGGCGGCGGCGATGACGAAGAGTTTGCGGAAAGTCATGGTCATACCCTTCAGGGCTCGGTTCATCAGAACAGGTTGGGGTTCTCGATCAGCAGCTCTTGCAGCTCCCGATCAAGGCGGACCCGGACGTCGGCGTCGAGCTTGGCGTAGATCTCGATCGGGGCGACTTCCAGGCGAATGGTCGGCGTGCACGCGCCCAGCGCCAGCACGGTCGCGGCGACCAGCAGGGCGGGGGCTTTGCGGTAGGGCAGAAAGGGCCTCATGTCCGGAAGTCTCCATCAGTGTCGATGCCATAGAGCGCCAACGGGGGTGAACAGGGTCTGAACGCGCGGATCGGGTTCGGGTTACGGCTCGCTTGCCGGTTCAGGATCGGCCTCGCCCCGCCGGGCGCGGTTGAGCGCCAGAATGTCGGAAACGATCTGGTCCAGATTGAAGGTGGTGTCGAGCGTCAGCTGGATACCGGTGTCCGACGGCAGCTCCAGCGGCTGGCCGAGGAAGTCGCGCCGGATCACATCCATCAGCCCCAGCCGCAGCTCCTGACGCTCGGGCGGATCGTGCCGACCCATGATCCGGAACAGCACCCCCAGCCGACCGCCGTCCAGACTGTCGACGCGCGCCGTCAGGGTGTCGAAGGCCATATACTCCATCGCCTGATAGGCAAGGTCCTCGACCACGCCCGGCGGAATTTCCTCGCCGCCGCCCCCGGCCTCCAGACCGGACAGAACCTCGCGCTGGATCGACAACCGCCCCGGCTGGACAGCCTGCAGGGCGCCGCCCGAAATCCGGATCTGGCCGTCCGGGTTGCGCACGAACGGGATACGGCCCGACACCACGGCGTCCAGCTGCACCTTGTCGCCAAAGCCGGCGCCCGCCACCAGATCGCCCAGTTGCACCCGGTCCAGCAGGATCGTCCCGCCCCAGGCGACCGCCGGGTCGAGCGGAATGTCGAAGGGTTCGACCGTCACCCGCCCCGCGCCCACCGCCAGTTCGGCGCCCGACACCGACAGCGCCGCCTTGTCCAGGGTGAAGGTGACGCCGAGGTCAGAGACGCCACCGGCGACCTCGAGCGACCGGGCGGTCAACGATTGATCGGCCGCGGTGGTCAGGGGAGCGAGGCTGGTGAAATCCACCGTGCCTTCCAGTCCCATCACCTGTCCGGCGGGGCTGGAGAAGGTCAGGTCGCGCAGCGCCAGCCGCCCGGTGCTGGTCCCGTCCACGGCCGTCCAGTCGATCCGTCCGTCAAAGCGGGCCATGCCCGTGACGGGCTCACCGACCAGATCGGCGGCCAACGGCGTCAGAGTAGAGGGCTGAAGTCCCCCTTCGGCGAAGGTCAGATCGCCGGTCGAGATGTCGACGCCGCCATTCCCCGTCTGGCCGTCGTGCGCCAGATCCAGCTGCGCCACCGCCAGACCGTCCCGGGTCAGGGCAAAGTCTCCTGTCCACGACTCCCCGCGCATCCGGGCGACCCCGCGCCCCTCCAGCGGATGGAAGCGGATCGGGCGCGTTGCGTCCTCGATGCGGGCCTCGCTGACCGTCAGGTCGAGCGACAGACCCTGCGGGCGCCCGATCACCTCAAGGCCGCCACTCAGATCCTCGACCCCGAGCGCGAGGAAGGGCGCCCGCCCCGAGCCGTCCGCCAATCGCCCGTCGACCCGCCAGCCGCCGTCTGCGATCCGCACCAGAGGCGCGCTGCCCGTGGGGCACAGGCCGGTGGCCACGTCGGTAACGTCGTTCTCGCCCAGCTCCAGCCGCTCGGCGGTCACGGCCAGACAGTCGGCAGCGGTAACGGTCACCACGCCGTCCACGTTCTGCAAACGCCCGCCGCCCGCTAGCGTCAGCCCGCGACCCAGTCCGAAATCGAGCGCGGCGCGACCGTCGAAGTCGGCGACGAACCCGCCGGGGATCAGGGCCCAGCGGGGCACGGAAATCTCGGCGTCCGGCAGGCCGGCGCCACGCGTCGACGTCAAACGCAGCTGTCCTCCGGGGGCCTCACCGTCTCGCATCACCAGGACGGGGGCGTCCTCCTGCCGGATCGTCAGCTGACCACCGTTTCGTGGGCGAATGGCGAGGGGCCGGGTCAGGTCCAGCTGTCCCCCGCCGACCCCGGACCGATAGGTGAACCCGGGCGCTTCAAGACGGAAATTGCCCAGCGCCGCCTTCATCGCGGCCAGTTCCGGAACGTCATCCTCAGCGGGCCCGCCCAGCAGCGGCCAGCGGCCCCGGGCGGCGGACATCTGTCCGCGAAGAAGGAGCGTCCCGTCCGATACAAGATCGAGCTCGAATCCGCCCGTCACATCCGCAAGCTGCAACTCGCCGGAAGACACCTGTCCCGCAGAGAGCCGCCACGGCCCGGTAACCTCGAACCGGCCGTCGCCACCTCCGGCGACCAGTCGGGGCGTGGCGAGGTCCAGCGCCCGGCCTCCCAAGGCATCGCCATCAACCCGAACCGCCTGCAGCCGGGCCGGCCCGACGAGGCTCCAGCGCGCAGCCTCGCCCGACAGATCAAAGGTCGTTGCAGCGTCATTCAGGTTCGCCCTGACCTCTGTCACGGTCGCGCCGGCTGCCGTGAACCGCCCGGCTGTGACCGTTCCCCGGCTGCGTCCCTCGAACCGGGGTCGGGTCAGAATGCCGGACCACTCTCCCTCGCCGGACACGTCGATCGAAAGGGATTGCGCCTCGGTATCGCCGGCAGAATAGGTCGCGGTGTCCAGCGACAGCGCGACCTGTCCCGGCCCGTCCAGCCGCAACGGCATTCCCGCCGGATAGGGCAGGACGGCGTCGACCCTGAGCGTCAGATCACGGGCGGTGCGGTCCGCGCCGCTCACCCTGCCGGCCGCAGCGTTCAGGCGAAGGGTGGTGCGACCGCCCCGCGTCGTCAGGTCCAGATCTGCGGTCAGCCCCCGAACCGATTGGTCATCCAGCGCCAACGCAGAGCTCGGCATCCGCGCTGTCAGCCGGACCAGACGACTGTCCTCGATCCGGGCGTCCGCCAGCACCCGCACGGGGCCGTATGCCGTGGTCAGGCGCAACTCGCCCTGCTCCACCAGCACGAGGGGGGAGGAGGCCTCGGGCTGCACCGGTTGACCCGTGAACCGTTCAATCAGCGGGTCCAGGCTGCCGAAACTGAAACGCCCGTCCCGCCAGGTCGCGCGCAGGGAGGGGGCTACCAGCCGGATGCGGCGGGGCCGGGCGCCAAAGCCGGCCTCCGACCAGGGGGCGGTCAGGCTGTAATCGACCTCGACCCGCTCGGCCACGAAGTCCGGGTCGTCCGGGTCCCCGACCAGAATACGTCCGACAAAGCCGTTCAGCTCGATCCGCTCGACTTCGACCTCGGCGGCGATTCCCTGACGGTCCAGCCATCCGACGAGGACTTCGCGCGCCACCAGTCGCCGGTTCAGATACAGCGCTATCAGCAGGACCAGCAGGCCGACGATGACGCCGGTCAGCAGGCGCGGCAGTGCCCGCCCGGGCCGTTTCCGGGCCGGGGACGATGCGCGGTCTGTCACTTCAGGCTCTGGCGGAGAGGGGCTCACGGGACGGCTATAGCCTGTCTCTGAACGGGACGCGCCCGGCAATCTGTCCGGTCTCGATCCGGGCCCGATGCGCACGCCCGGGCGCCGGATGTTGCTTCATGAGCACTGTATAGTTGCCCCGGGAACACTAATGGAACGGTCAGATCTTATCGGCAATCCCGCCAGATCCATGGCGGGAACCACCGTCGTTATCCGGCATAACTCGAAGCAGACGACTTTGTTCTCGCTATGTCTGCCCCGAACACCGAAAAACAGCGCCGGGCATTAAGGCTTCGTAACCCTTCCGCTTCACATTGGGGGGCTGACGGGCTATAGGCGGACCCTCCGGTGCCGGAGGGGCGTCTTCGGCGCGGAACTTGCTGGTATCACGCGTGGCGCCACACGGGCGTCGTCGATATGTCGGGAAACGATGGCTCAATTTGATCCGCGCCGCCAACCGATGCGCCTTGCGCCGCACATCTTCACCGCCTGCGCGGCCCTCGTGGTCGCCATGCTGGCGGGCCGGGTCTATCACCCGGTAAGGGCCGAGGTTCCGGTTGCGATCAGCGCCGAGTCCATCACCGAGCTCGAAGCCCAAGCGATCGCCGCCGCCGGAACCCCGGTTGGCATGGGCACGCCGGAAGCCATCCCGGTCCAGATTCGCAGCGGCGAGACCTTCGAACAGGCCGTGCGCCGCACCGGTATCCCGGACGAGGAAGCCCGCGCTGTTACCGAGACCATCGCCAACGCCTATGACGTCAACGAACTGCGCGCCGGTCTTCGGTTCGAGACGGCCATTGCCCAGCCGCGCGGCGGTCGGGGCGGGGCGCGCCTGATCGGCCTGACCATGCGTACGGGTCCGGCCAGCCAGCTGACCGTGTCGCGCACCTTTGACGGCGCCCTTCGCCTGCGCGCCATCGAGGAAAAGGTCACCCACGAGACCGTGGTGGTCCGCAGCACCGTCAAGGGCTCGATCTATGCCACCGCCCGTCAGGCCGGCGCCAACGGCCAGGTGATCCGCAAGGCGACCCAGCTGTTCTCGCACAAATTCGACCTGGATCGCGACATCCGGGCCTCTGACGAATTCGTGCTCGTGTTCAGCCAGACCGTCACTGAAAGCGGCCGTGTCGTCGAGGCGGGCGAGCTGCTCTATGCCGAGCTCAAGGGCCAGGTCTTCTACCGCTTCAAGCCGGCCAATTCGGCGGAAGCCCAATATTTCGACGCCTCGGGCAAGAACATGCGCTCGGCCTTCATGCGCACCCCGCTGGACCGGGCCCGGGTCAGCTCCTCCTATGGCTATCGCCGTCACCCGATCTCCGGCTACCGCCGCATGCACCAGGGCATCGACTTCGCCGCGCCGACCGGCACGCCCGTTCTCGCCCCCGCCGATGGCGTGGTGGTCGAGGCGCGTCGCTGGGGCGGCTATGGCAACTGGCTGCGCATCCGCCACGCCAACGGCCTTGAAACCGGCTATGCCCACCTGTCGCGCTACGGCTCGGGCATCCGCGCCGGCGTCCGGGTCCGTCAGGGCCAGGTCGTCGCCTATGTCGGCTCGACCGGCGCCTCCACCGGCCCGCACCTTCACTATGAGATCTGGCAGAACGGTCGACGGATCAATCCGTCCGGGGTCAAGACCCAGGAAGGCACCATTCTTGGCGGGGCGGACCTCGCGGCTTTCCGGGCCGAGAAGACCCGTATCGACCGCGTGATCCTGTCCGGCGGCGAACAGCGGCCGACCACGGCCGGGGGCCTGCGCCGCGTCGGCGCCTGATTCCGCAGTCCTGCCGGATAAAATCGATCGATCAGGCGGATCGCATCGTCTCGACGGCTGCGATCATGCGCGCCAGATCGTCAGGGCCGGACAGCCGGTGGTCCCCTTCGGCGATCAGGTCCAGCCGCACCTCGGCTGACTCCAGCTGCGCGATCAGGTCCAGCTGGTGCCGCCACGGCACCGACGTGTCCTTCCGTCCCTGCAAGATGTGCACGGGGCAGCCGATCGGCAGCGGCCCGTCCGGCAGCAGGCGTGTGCGGGCTTCCTCGAACATCGCCCGGGTCAGCACATAGGCCCCCAGTCCCTCGTCCGGCATCAGGGTCTCGCCCGTGTCCAGTATCTCGGCCTGACGGGCGGGGCCCAGATCCGGCCACATCAGCCGCTCGGTAAAGTCCTGGGCCGGGTTGATCAGCACCAGCCCCCGGATCGCCTCAGGACGCGCCAGCGTCAGGTTCAGCGCCACCCAGCCGCCCATCGATGATCCGACGGGCACCACCTGCCGCCCCGACCTCCCGACCAGATGATCCACCAGCGCACAGGCATCTTCGCACCAGCGACCCACCGTGGCCTTGCGCCAATCGCCCGTCGACTGCCCATGGGCGAAATGGTCATAGCGGACAAAGGCCCATCCCCGATCACGTGCGGCGGCCTCAAGCGCCAGCGCCTTGGTGCCTTCCATGTCCGAGCGGAATCCTCCGACCCACAGTATGATCGGCCCCTCGCCCTCGACCTCGTTCAGGGCCAGACGTTCGCCGTCAGGGCGGGTCAGATGATCGGTCATGTGCGGCTCCTCTCGCCATGGGTCGCAGACCCTGATAGCCAGACCTGACCCCGGAAGCGAAGACGGAATCGCATGACACGCGCCCCCCAGGTCCTGTTCGTCACCTCAAACCGCATCGGCGACTGCGTCAT
>JAHJYN010000169.1 GCA_018826885.1 Alphaproteobacteria bacterium
GGGGGTGCGTCCCGGAAGCCACAGAGCGCCGTCCCTTGGGGGCGGCGCTTTCTGTTTGTCTGGAACGCCGATAAGCTGCGGTTGATTATAGGACGGCGAGGCCATTCCGGGCCCCGCGACAAGCTGGACGGCAAACGGGTCATGATCACGCGTCGACAATTGGGTCTGGGTGCAGCCACCGCCGCCATCATGGGAGCGGCCCAGGCCGCCCATGCCCAGAACGCGCCGCAGGATCCGCCGATGGGCCGCCCCCAGGGCGTTCCCCCGACCCGCGACCCCACTGCCATCGCCTTCTACAACAGCTTCAACGACCAGCTGGCCCGCCTGCCCCAGACGGAGCAGCCCGACGTCCGCGTCTTCTACGAGATGAACGGCTGGACCCCGGTCTGGACCGCACCGCGCCTCGACAACCTCCGGACCGCGGCGTCCAGGGCCGAGCGCCATGGCCTCGCCCAGTACGATTTCTTCGATTTCGAAGGTCTGGCCGCCGACCGCAGCATGGCCGAAATGCGGACCACGGCTGCTGCATTGCGCTACGCCCGCGTGCTCAGCGAAGGCCGCATCCGTCCCGAGACGGTCGAGGACCTGTGGGAGATGCGCAAGAACCGCATCGACCTGCCGCTCGGCCTCTACCGGGCTCTGGCCTCGCAGGGCGTGGTCGAATGGTACGAGGGCCTCGCGCCCACCGACCTCGGCTACACCAATCTGTCCGCAGGCTATGTCCGCTACCGTCGCATGATCCGCGAGGACGGCGGCTGGCCGACCTTCCGCGTGGGCGCCAATATTGAACCCGGCGATGTGGATCGCCGCGTGCCGATGCTGATCCAGCGGCTGATCGCCGAGGGCGACCTCGAGGAGGCCCAGGGCATGCGCCTGCTGGCCATGGCCGACAACTTCTATGGCCCCGAGCTTCAGGAGGCCGTCCGCAGCTTCCAGGGCCGTCACGGCCTGGCGGTCGACGCCCGCATCGGGTCCGGCACCCAGCAATCCCTGTCGGCCTCTGCCGAGGATCGCGCGCGCCAGATCGCCCTCAACCTCGAACGCCGCCGCTGGCTGGCCCGCGACGTCGATCCCGAGCGGATCGAGGTCAACACCGCCGCCGCCATCATGGTCTACTGGAAGGACGGTCGCCCGGTTCACTCCAACCGCGTGGTGGTCGGCACCGCCGCCAACCAGACCCCCAGCCTCGAAAAGCCCTTTGCCTCGGTCGTGGCCAATCCGCCCTGGTACGTCCCGGCCGGCATCGCCCGCAACGAGATCCTGCCGCGCGGCCCGGGCTATCTGGCCGCCAATGACATGTACATCTCGAACGGCACCGTCATCCAGCGGGCCGGCCCGCAGTCGGCGCTCGGCTATGTGAAGTTCGAGCTGCGCGACAGCTACGCCATCTTCCTGCACGACACGCCGTCCAAGGGCGCCTTCAACCTGGCCTACCGCCACCGCAGCCACGGCTGTGTCCGGGTTCAGGACGCGGTCGAGTTCGCCCGCCTGCTGCTGTCGCCCGATCCCGAGAAGCTGGAACAGTTCGACACCGCCCAGGCCACCCGTCGCACCACCCGGGTCACCACCGGCCGCGAGATCGGAGTGCGCCTGCTGTACTGGACGGCCTTCGTCGACGGCCAGGGCCGCGTGGCCTTCCGCGAGGACGTCTACAAGCGCGATGAAAAGCTGGCCGACGCGCTCGGCATCGCCGTCTCCCTGCCCCGTCCGGTCCAGGACGGCCGTGTCGACGCCAACGACGTCGGGCCGTAGACCCTAGTTCGGGGTATTCGGGGCCCCGAAGGCCGCTGACAGCCGGTCGAACTGGCTCTGCACCGGGTTCGGTGTGTCCGCCGCCGGGGTCGCGTCCACATACATGCGCCGGTCCAGATAGTGGATCCGGTCGTACAGTTTCTCGGCCCGCACCGCATATTCCACGAGGGCAATGGGCAGATCGGCAGGCGGCGGCGTCTCGCCCTCGACCTTGCGCGCGGCCAGCCGGTAACGCGCCTCGCAGGCTGCACTGGCGGCCATATCACCCTCGCGCACGGCGCGCTGCACCAGCAGCCAGGAGGCGATCTGCATCAGCCGGGTGGTCAGGCGCATGCTCTCGCCCGCATAGGCCAGGGCGCTGGAGCGTGACAGCAGCTTGGAGTCCCGCCGTCCCTCCCCGTCCAGATAGGCGGCGGTCTCCTCGACCAGTTCCATCCCTTCGCGGAAGGTGCGCTCGAACAGATCCGACGCGGCAAAGTCGGTCACCACAGCAACGCGACCGTCCACGGCGGGGCCGGACGCGGGCAGATCGGGCGAGGACGTCTCTTCAGTCATCAACACTATTTACCTGTAGGTGAACCCTGTCGCCGCAGCCGGAACCGCGTCGGTCCGCTCGCCTGCAACGGTCATGCCACGTCGATCGTGCCGTTACGAGCCGAAGTTGAAAAGCGCCTCGGCCGCCGACTTGCGCGCGGACTTGGTCTCCATGGCCGTCTTGACCCGCGCGATCTCGGCCTCGAGCAGGGCAATCCGATCCTGACATTCCTCGACCGAATAGAGATCCAGATCCTCGCGCGCCAGCTGGCCCAGCAAGGCCCCGCGCTGCGGCCTCGGTTCGGCGTCGTCGATGATCATGCCCGCCTCCTCCTTGGTTCACCGTTCTTCGGCCCCTATGTGAACGCCCGGACACGGACGATTGCAAGGGCGGCCCATGAAACGCATCTCGATCACCGGTGGCACCGGACCCGCGACCGCCCTGACGCTGGTCGAGGCCCCGGACCTTGAGCCCGGCCCCGGTCAGGTCCGCATCCGGGTGCGGGCCGCCGGCATCAACCGCCCCGATCTGTTGCAGCGTGAGGGCCGCTACCCCCCGCCCCCCGGCGCGCCCGAGACCCTCGGGCTCGAAGTGGCCGGCGAGATCGACCGGCTCGGCGAAGGCGTGGCGGGCGTGGCCGTGGGTGACCGGGTCTGCGCCCTGCTGGGCGGAGGCGGCTATGCGGATCAGGCCATTGTCGATGCCCGGCACATCCTCCTCCTGCCCGACGACATGGATTTTGTGACCGCCGCAGCCCTGCCGGAGACCCTGTCGACCGTCTTTGCCAATGTCTTCGAGGACGGCCGGCTGCAGGCGGGCGAGACCCTGCTGGTCCATGGCGCCACCAGCGGCATCGGGGTCACCGCCATCCAGATGGCAAAGGCGGCGGGCGCCCGGGTCATCGCCACGTCGCGCGGCCAGGCCAAGGCCGATGCCGCCCGTGCTCTCGGAGCCGACCTCAGTCTCGACGCCCGAAGCGGCGACCTCGAAGCCACCATCCGCGACGCGGGCGGCGTCGATGTCATCCTCGACATGGTCGGCGCCGACTACGCGGCCCTCAATCAGGCCGTCCTGAATCCGGGCGGCCGCTGGTCGGTGATCGCCACCCTCAGTGGTGCGCGGGCCGACATTGACCTGATGCGGCTGATGCTGAAACGGATCGTGCTGACCGGCTCCACCCTCCGGTCGCGCAGCGCGGACGAAAAGGCGCGCCTGATCGCGGCGGTCCGCCAGACGGCCTGGCCCTGGGTTATCGCCGGTCAGGTCCGGCCACCGATCGATGCGACCTTCCCCCTTTCAGACGCCGGTCTCGCCCACCTCCGGCTGGAGGCGGGCGAGCACATCGGCAAGGTCGTTCTGGTGGTCGACTGACTACCAGCGGTCTCCGCGAACGCCTCGACCCACGGGCCGGAGCGAGGAAATTCGGTCGTTCATGCCCCACCGGTCCAGATTGCGGACATCGCCCGTGAAGCGCTGGCAGTTGCCGCGGAAATAGGCGTCGGTGCAGGCCTCCCACTCCCCCCGGAAGCTCATCGAGCTGATCTGGTCGTTGAAGCCCGTGCGGCCCAGATTGGCGATCTCGCCCCTGAAGCTGGTCGAGGGTCCACGGAAATTGGCATCCCGGTAGACCGTGATCTCGGCCCGGCCGCCGCCGCCGCCCCAGCCACCGCCCCGGTCGTCGTCCCGGCCACCACCACCACGGTCCTCGAAATCGCCCCGGTGCGGGCCACAGACCAGCCGGCCGTTGTTGTTGGCAATGTCGTGCGGACCGCAGCGGTTCAGTTCGATCGAGGTGCCGCGGATCCGGCCGCGTTCGTCACGGCAATCCGCATAGAGGCGACCGCGGTTCACATAGTCCCCGCTGCAACTCCGTGCATAGCTTCCGCGCGGGGATACCGCCTGCGGATCCTGATAGCCGCCGCCCGGTGCCCGCTGCGGGTCCTGATCAACGACGGGGGCTGCGCCACCCAGTGCCAGGGCCGACATGGCGGCCACTCCTGCCAAACTCAACATGATCTTCTCCTCCAGACTTTCGGTCGGGGCCAAACCCCCATGAGCCCACCGTGACGCTTCCTAGATGAACCTTGGCTGTATGAGCTCGCCATATGGCGTTTTCTTTTCAGCCGAATGCGCCTATACGGACAGTCTCCGCGCCCGGCCGAAAGGTCGGGCGCCGCTGTTTCCGGGCCCCGGCTTCCGGGCCCCTTCATGAACCGGAACGACGTCATGACCGACATTCTCATGCCCAAGGCCACTGCGGTCTGGCTGGTGGACAACTCCTCCCTGACCTTCGAGCAGATCGCCGATTTCTGCGGCCTGCATCCGCTGGAAGTGCGCGGCATCGCCGACGGTGACGTCGCCCGCGACATCCGCGGCGCCGACCCTCTGATCAACGGCCAGCTGACCCGTGATGAACTGGACAAGGCCCAGGCCGACGAGTCCTACTGCATGAAGGCCGTCGTCAGCCGCCACGCCGAACTGCTCAAGCCGGCCAAGGCCCCGCCGCGCTATACGCCGGTCTCGCGTCGTCAGGACCGCCCCGACGCCATCATGTGGTTCGTCAAGAACCACCCCGAGGTGACCGACGCGCAGATCTCCAAACTGCTGGGCACCACCAAGGCGACCATCGAGACGGTGCGCAGCCGCACCCACTGGAACACGGCCAACATCAAGCCGGTCGATCCTGTGACCCTGGGGCTGGTCGGCCAGATTGTCCTCGACGAAGTGATCAAGAAGGCGGCGGACAAGAAGGCAAAAGACGACGCCAAGAAGGGCGGCGCCACGCTGCAGTCGACCGAGGCCGAGACCGAGGCCGAACCGGCGTTCGAACCCGATGCTCCCGAGGCCCGCAGCCAGCACACCGCCGAGTCCGTGTTCGGCTCGCGCGACTGACCCTGCCGGTCACCCGATGCAAAAACGGCCCCGGAGCATCTCCGGGGCCGTTTTCATGATCTGGACAGCCTGACTATCCGCTTTGTCGCTCAAGGCCGGCAATCTGCTCTTTCAGCCTGAGTTTTCGGAGTTTCAGGGACTTGAGGTAGAGCGGATCGGTGGCCGGGTGGGTCGTTTCCTTCTGGATCGCGGTATCCAGATTGCGGTGACGGTTTCCCAGTTCGCGAATACGCGCCTCGATGGTCATGGCTTGCGCCTCCTTGTCTAAGGGACCAGTAGATTGAGCGCCCGGATGCCGACCGTGTGGAATCAC
>JAHJYN010000170.1 GCA_018826885.1 Alphaproteobacteria bacterium
AAGCCGGCGTCGACGTGGACGACTTCGCCCGTGGTCGAAAAGCCGAGGTCCGAGCACAGCCACAGGGCGGCGCCGGCGACGCCTTCCATCGAGGTGTCTTCCTTCATGGCCGACATGGCGCGGCCCTGGGCGATCATGCCGCGACCGCCGGAGATGCCGGCCAGCGACAGAGTGCGCATGGCGCCCGCCGAGATGGCGTTGACGCGAATACCCTTCGGCCCGAGATCGCGGGCGATATAGCGGGTGGCGGCCTCCAGCCCGGCCTTGGCCACGCCCATGGTGTTGTAGTTGGGGATGGCCCGTTCGGCGCCCAGATAGGTCATGGTGACCATGGCCCCGCCGTTCGGCATCAGCTTGGCCGCGCGTCGGGCGACATCGACGAAGCTGAACACCGAAATGTTCATGGCCAGCAGGAAGCTGTCGCGCGTGGTGTTGTCGACGAAGCTGCCCTGCAGCTCATTCTTGTTGGCGAAGGCCACCGAGTGGACCACGAAATCGATCGTGCCGAAGGTCTTTTCCAGCTCGGCGAAGGCGGCGTCCATCGAGGCATCGTCGGTGACATCGGCCTGGACGATCAGTTTGGCCCCGACGCTTTCGGCCAGCGGACGGACCCGGCGTTCCAGCCCCTCGCCCAGATAGGTGAAGGCCAGCTCTGCACCCTGGGCGGCCAGCTGCTGGGCGATGCCCCAGGCGATGGAGTTGGAGTTGGCGACGCCGAGGATCAGGCCCTTCTTGCCCTTCATCAGGTCGCCGGTGGGGAAGGTCCAGCCGCTGTCGGAAGCCATGGTTATCTCCTCGAAAATCAGGGCGGGAGGGTTAGCAGGGCCTCCGCCGGGGGGAAAGCGTCTGTTTTCGGTCAGTCCACCGTGCGCCAGCGCCGGAGCCGCTCCAGCAGGGGGTTGGCCGTCACCCCATGGATGATGATCGAGGCGAGGATGACAAAGCCCAGAATGGCCCAGAGCCGCTCGCTCGAGCCGAACTCACCATGGTTGATGCCATAGGCGACATAGTAGACCGAGCCGATCCCGCGGATGCCCAGAAACGCCATCAGCAGTCGGTCCCTGAAGGGGTGCGGCGAGCCGATCATGGCGATCATGCCGGCCACGGGCCGGATGATCAGCAGGATGGCCAGACCGATGGCGGCATCGGTCCAGGTCAGGGAGTCCAGCAGGCCATTGGCCAGCGCGCCGCCGAACAGGACCAGCAGCAGCATGATCAGCAGGCGTTCGAACTGGTCGGCGAAATGGTGCATCTCCTTGTGGAAGTCGTTGTCGCGCTCCCAGGCCCGGATCGTCACGCCGCAGACGAAGACGGCAAGGAAGCCATAGCCGTGCGCCACCTCGGCGACGGCATAGGCGATGAAGGTCGCGGCCAGCGCCACCAGCCCGTCGCCCAGACGCGAGAGTCCGGCCTTCTCGCTGGCGAAGATCAGCCAGCCCAGCCCCTTGCCGACCAGCCAGCCGATGCCGGCGCCCGCCAACAGCTTCCAGAACACCTTGATGGTGACCCAATCGGTCCAGCCCGCCGTCGTGGCCAGCCCGCCGAGCGAGGCCAGAATGGCCAGGTGGACGAACGGGAAGGCCAGGGAATCGTTCAGGCCCGCCTCCGAGGTCAGGCCGAAGCGCACCTCGTCTTCGTCGCCGGACTTGGGCGGTCCGACCTGCACATCAGCGGCCAGCACCGGATCCGTCGGAGCGAGCGAGGCTCCCAGCAGCAAGGCCATGGCCAGCGAGAAGCCGAGGCCATACATGCCCAGCGCCATGACGCCGAGGATGGTCAGGGGCATGGCGATCGCCAGCAGCCGCCAGGTCGAGTTCCAGCTCCGCCAGCCCACCTTCCGGTCAAGCTTCAGGCCGGCGCCCATCAGGCTGATGATCACCACCACCTCGGTCAGGCGTTCCGTGATCGTGTCCCAGGTCCGCGGGTCGGGGTCGAACCCAAGCCAGCCAAGGCTGAAGACCGCCACGCCCAGCAGCACGCAGACAATGGCCAGGGTCAAGGGAGTCTTCTTCAGGCCTACGGGGGCCCAGGACACCATCAGCACGACAGCGCCGAGGCCCAGCAGGAACAGGATGTAGGGATCGGGCGGCGCCAGGGGGAAACTCCGTGTGAGCGCGACGGGTCGTCAGGTTTGCAGTATTGGCCGCTTCGCGCGCTCTCCGCTAGAGTTCGGTCAGGGAGGGCCGGTGGCCCGCTACAGAAGGCCCCAGCGTCATGCGCGTTCCCTTGCTGACTGCATTTGGCATCCTGGGTGTG
>JAHJYN010000171.1 GCA_018826885.1 Alphaproteobacteria bacterium
ACGGCCTCGGCCTTGTCCTGATCGGCGACGCCGGAGACGCCCAGGGCGAAGAAGGTCGACAGGGCGAACTTGGCCTCGGGGCTGCCCTGACGGGCCGCTTCCTCGTACCAGAAATAGGCGCGGGCATAGTCGGGCGGCACGCCGATACCCTCGGAATACATGACCGCCAGCACCAGCTGGGCCTCGGACGAGCCATTGACGGCCGCCAGCTGGATGGCCCGGACCCGCTCCTGATAGGACAGGCGGCCCTCGATCGGGTGACCCAGGACGGCCTCAAGCGATTCGACCTCGCGCTTGGACAGGTCCTCGGGGCGGGCGGCGGCCTTGTCGGCAATGCCCAGATAGCGGATAGCCCGGCCCACATGGACGAAGGGCAGCTCGGTCACCCGCGACAGGGCGTACTCATAGGCGTCGCCCCGCGGACGGCTCTCGTCCGAGAAGGGCACGCCCGACGCCGGCGCCGCATTGGGATAGAACTCAAACGGCGGCACCCACTGACGGGCCTTGGCCTCGACGAAGCCGCTGTACTGGGCCCGGCCGGGCGAGGAGCTCTCGAAGTCCTTCATCAGGACAAAGGCCCCGACGTCGCCCGTCTGCACCGCCAGATAGTTGTAGAGATAGGCGTCCACCTCGTTGCGCTGGAACAGATTCAGCGCGGCGGGATAGCCCCCGCGGCGGCGGTCGCGACCCGATCCGCGGCCGATGGCCTCGCGGGCCTGCGGATTGTCCTGGGGCTCGCCGAAGGCGCCGTACAGGGCATCGTGCAGGCGCGCCAGGGTGCGATAGCCGTCGGCGCCCTGGGTCGACAGGACATAGATGACGCGGTCCCGGACCTCTTCCTGTTCGGTCAGGGTCATGCGCGACAGCTGGGTGTTGAGGCGTTGATAGGCGTTCTGGCGCTCCCAGGCCCGGCAGTCGTCATATTTGGACAGCGGCCGCCAGCCGCCGAACATGCCGCGCTCGACCCGGTTGATCGGGGCGAATCCATCCTCATTGGCCAACGCCATGGCCAGCCAGACCGAGCTTTCGATCGGGTCTTCCAGATTCTTGTCCGTCGCACGCTGCGCCGCGTAGCGACCGCCCAGCTCCAGCTGCGCAAAGAAGTCACCCCGAAACGCCGCCCGGCGCAGGGCACGGACGCCGGTCTCCTGGGCGTTAAACTCGGACCCCGTCAGATTGGCAGGCCGGGGGCAGGGATTGGCCGTATCGGCGCGCCGGAAGAAGGTCGGGGCCCGCTCGCCGCAGGCCGCCATCGACAACAGGGCCAGAATCAACAGCACGGCCACAGCCGCGATGGCGATCGGGCCGGTGCCGCCCCGCATGCCCCTGTTCCTGCCGTTCTCGCTCATAATCCCCCACACCCCTCGCCGCACCCCAAGGCCGCACGACGTTAACCTTTTCCCAATCTAGCCGATCGGTCCAGTGAACATCGCGATATGGTTAACGCGACCGGTGCCATACCGTTGCCGCACAGTGACCACATTGTGTCCAAGCTAGACTTTTCCCCAGATGGTTGCTTACGAATTCACCTGCAGGGCGAGGGGTTTACCCCTTCCCCTCTGCCATTTCGGGCCCATATGGCCGATCTGACACGACTTCAGGATTTCTGCCCCCATGGCCTACATCGCCCGAGACGCCCGCCCCGAGGACAAGACGGCCCGCTACGCCGAGGTCGCCGAGGAAATCATGGCGGTTCTGGAGGGCGAGCCGAATCGGACGGCGCGCATGGCCACCGTCGCCTCCATGCTGCACGACGCCTTCGGGACCTTCTTCTGGACGGGCTTTTACGTCGTCGATGAGGACAAGCGCACCGCCGGCACCGACGAACTGGTGGTCGGGCCCTATCAGGGCACGCTGGGTTGCCTGAGGATCCCGTTCGGACGCGGCGTTTGCGGGGCCGCTGCCGCGACAGGCGAGACCCAACTGATTGACGACGTTCATGCCTTCCCCGGCCACATCGCCTGCGACAGTCGCTCGGCGAGCGAGATTGTGGTCCCGGTCCGGGATGCGAAGGGACGGCTGATCGCCGTGTTTGATGTCGATTCCACCGAGAAGGCTGCCTTCGACCGCGTCGATCAGGCCGCGCTGGAAGAGCTGCTGAACCGGGCCTTCTCGGTTTGATACACGCGCGCAGCCGCCTATGGTCCGCCGGATGAATAGCGGGAGACATCAGGCATGAGCGACAGGGTATTGGTCATCACCGGGGGTCAGGGCCAGCTAGGCCGGGCCGTGATCACGGCGGCTCTGGCCAAGGGGCTGAAGGTTGCAGCCATCGACCATTCGGCCTTGGACCCGTTCGACTCGCAGGCCTGTCTCGAGATCGGGGGCGTTGACCTGACCGACGCGGCGGCCGCCAGCAGGGCCGTCGACAAGGCCCAGGCCCATTTCGGGCGGCTGGACGCCGTGCTCAACATCGCCGGGGGCTTTGTCTGGCAGACGGTCGATGATTCCGAGCCCGCCTGGGACCGGATGTACCGCCTCAACCTTGTCACCGCCCTGAACACCAGCCGGGCTGCCCTGCCCTACCTCAAGGCATCGGACGAGGGCCGGATCGTCAATGTCGGCGCCGCCGGCGCGCTGAAGAGCGGCATGGGCATGGGCGCCTATGCGGCGTCGAAATCAGCCGTGCACCGCCTGACCGAGAGCCTGGCGGAAGAGACCAAATCCACCTCGGTGACGGTCAACGCCGTCCTGCCGTCCATTCTGGACACGCCCCAGAACCGCAAGGACATGCCCGATGCGGACCATGCCACATGGGTCAAGGTCGAGGATCTGGCCGAGGTCATGCTGTTCCTCGCCTCCCCCGCCTCGCGGGCCATGACCGGCTCCCTCGTCCCCGTGACCGGCCGGGTCTGAGCAGAATGACGCCCCGGCCCTGCCGCAGTGTGCTGTTCGTTCCGGCGTCGAACGCCCGGGCGGTCGAGAAGGCGCGCGGTCTGGACTGCGACGTCGCCGTGCTGGACCTTGAGGACGCGGTGGCGCCGAATGCCAAGGTGGCGGCGCGCGAGGCCGCCTGTGCAGCGGTACGCACGGGCGGGTTCGGGCCGCGACTGGCCGTGCGGATCAATGCCCTCGAGACCGAATGGGGCGAGGACGACAGCCGCGCCCTGGCCGAGTCCGGGGCCGACTGCATCATCATGCCGAAGGTCGAAAGAGCCAATCAGATCAAGGCTGTCTCACGGATCATGGGCAAACACTGCGCCCTGTGGGCCATGATCGAGACGCCCCGCGCCCTGTTCAATCTGGAAGAGATCGCCCAGTGCGAGGCCCCGATCGAGGCGTTGACGCCGGGGGTCAACGACCTGGCCGAGGCGCTGGGGGCGACCCTGGGTGAGCACCGCGAGCCGCTGAAATCGTGGCTGGCGATGATCGTTGCGGCGTCGAGGGTATCGAACCGTCTGGCTATCGACGGTGTCTACAACCGCATCGACAACCTCGACGGTTTTGCCGCCGAATGTGCCCAGGGGGCCGCCTTCGGTTTTGACGGCAAGAGCCTGATCCATCCGTCGCAAATCGGACCGGCGAATGCGGCCTATTCCCCCGATGCGGCAGCCGTCGCCCATGCCCGCAAGGTGGTCGAGGCCTTTGCGGCCCCGGACGCGGAGGCGCTCGGCGTGGTGCGGATCGATGACCAGATGGTCGAACGGCTGCATCTGGCGGCCGCCCAGCGCCTGCTGGCCCGGCACGATCGCCTGACCGGGGCGCGGAACGGCGAATGAGCGCCGATGACCGGCTCCCGGCGTGGGTGTCGGCGCCCGGCCTGTGGGACATTCACGCGCTTGAGGCCTTCGTCCCGGAGTACCGGCTGCAGCGCCTGCCCTCGCCCGACACCCGGGCGGTCATCGGCTGGGGCCGCAAGGGAACGTCGTGGGTCGGCCGGACCTGGGCAGCGCGGGCGGGGGTGCCCTATCTGGCGCTCGAGGACGGCTTCCTGAGGTCGGTCGGGCTGGGCGAGGCCGGAGCCGCGCCGCACAGTCTGCTGATCGACGATCTGGGGGTGCACCACGACGCGCGACGCCCCTCGCGACTGGAGACGCTGATCCGCGAACCCGAGGGCTGGTTCGACGGCGCCATGGAGTCCCGGGCCCGCGCCCTGATCCGGACCCTCCGCGAAGCCGGTCTGGGCAAGACCAGTCTGGGGCGGCTGGACCTGCACCTGCCGTCCGCATCGGGCCCCCGCATTCTGGTTGTGGACCAGACCGCAGGTGACGCGTCGATCGCCGGGGGGCAGGCGGACGCAGACAGCTTTCCGGCCATGGCCGAGGCGGCCCGCGCGGCAACAGGCGGCGGTCAGCTGCTGGTGCGACGGCACCCGGCGACCGTGGCGGGACTGAAGCGCGGCTGCCTGCCCGCCGAGGCGCTCAAAGGGGCCATTCCGGTCGATGACGTGGCGCTGGACGTCCTGCTGCCGCAGGTCGACGCCGTCTTTACGGTGTCCAGCGGCCTCGGGTTCGAGGCCCTGATCCGGGGTCTGCCCGTTCACTGCTTCGGCCTGCCCTTCCATGCCGGATGGGGACTGACCACCGACAGCCTCTCTTCGCCGCGACGGGGGGTCGACCGGTCGCTGGAGGTGCTGGTAGCCGCGGCCCTGATCGTTCAGGCCCGCTATGTCGATCCGGTGACTGGCCGCCCCTCAACGCCCGAGGCCGTCGTGTCGCGGCTGGTGCAGCAACGCGACCGGGCCCGCAGGCTGGCGGGCTATTCGGCCTGTGTCGGCTTTTCCCCGGCCAAGCGGGGCGCGGTGCGGCGCCTGATGAACAGCCCGCTCGGCGAGACGGCCTTCTTCACCTCGACGGCAGCAGCCGTGACGGCGGCGACGCAGCGCGGCGGCCGGCTGGTGGTGTGGGCAGGGAAAGAATCACCCGATGTGGCCCCCGCTGCCGAGGCCGCGACCCTGCCCCTCTGGCGGATGGAGGACGGGTTCCTGCGCTCGCGGGGTCTGGGCTCGGATTTCAAGGCCGCCCTGTCGGCCGTGCTGGACCCGGTGGGTATCCATTTCGACGGATCGCGGCCTTCCGCGCTGGAGCAGGCCCTGGAGGCCGGACAGACCCCGGCGGCAGACCGCACCCGGGCCCGCGCCCTGCGTCAGGTCCTCGTCGAGCGAGGGCTGAGCAAATACAATCTGGGCGGGGCGACGCCCCCGCCCGACTGGCCGACCGACCGTGATCGCGTGTTGGTCGTCGGTCAGGTCGAGAATGACCGGTCCATCCTTCTGGGGTGCGAGGACATCCGCACCAATGCCGACCTGGTCCGGGCGGTCCGCGCTCGCTTGCCGGACGCCTTCCTGATCTATCGCGACCATCCCGATACGGTGGCGGGCAACCGGCCGGGCCGGCTGGACGCTGACACCGCAGGGCTGGTGGATGCGCGCGCCGAGGGTCTGGACATCACCGCCTGTCTGGACGCCTGCGACGGGCTGGCCACGATGACCTCACTGACCGGGTTCGAAGCCCTGCTGCGCGGGAAGCGGGTGATGACCTGGGGGCGGCCCTTCTATGCCGGCTGGGGCCTGACCGACGACGCGCTGGCCTTCCCACGCCGTACCCGCCGGGTCGATCTGGACACCCTGATCGCCGAAGCCCTGATCCGTTACCCGCTGTATGTGACCCCCGACGGATACCCCTGCGAGGCCGAGGATGTGGCCCGGCAACTGGGCCAGCCGGGGCCTTTGACCGACACCGGTCGCTCCGGCGGGTTGCAGCGCTGGGCACGCGGCCTGATCGCCAGCCTCGACCGAAGCGATCCACCGGCCTATTGAAGGCCAGCATCAGAACACGGATACCCTTAGTGAGCGCCTCTTCTCCGACTGCCGTCATCGCCGCCACCGGCCTGTTCACGCCGGAACAGTCCATCTCCAACGCCGAACTGGTCCAGGCCTACAACGCCTGGGCCGAGCTGGAGAACGCCCGCAACGCCGATGACATCGTCGCCGGCACCCGCGAGGCCCTGACCCCGTCCTCGGTCGAGTTCATTGAAAAGGCCTCGGGCATCAAGAGCCGGTTCGTGCTGGACAAGACCGGGGTTCTCGACCCCGAGCGCATGGTCCCGCATCTGCCCGAACGCTCCAACGAAGAGCTGTCGATTCTGGCCGAAATGGCGGTCAAGGCGGCGCAGGAGGCTATCGCTGCCTGGGGCAAACCCGTCAGCGAGATCGGCGCCGTACTGTGCGCGGCCTCGAACATGCAGCGGCCCTACCCCGCCATGGCCATCGAGGTCCAGCAGGCGCTGGGGATTGAGGGCTTTGCCTTTGACATGAATGTCGCCTGCTCTTCGGCGACCTTTGGCCTCAAGACCGCCGCCGACTTCATCGCCTCGGGCTCGGTCAAGGCCGTGCTGATGGTCAACCCCGAGGTCTGCTCCGCCCATCTGAACTTCAAGGACCGCGACAGCCACTTCATCTTCGGCGACGTCGCCACCGCCGTGATCGTCGAGTCCGGCGACCAGGCGGGGCCGGGTGGCTGGGACATTCTGGGCACGCGGCTTAAGACCGTCTTCTCGAACAACATCCGCAACAATTTCGGCTTCCTGAACAATGCTGCGCCCGAGGGCATCGGCAAGCCGGACAAGCTGTTCGTTCAGCAGGGGCGCAAGGTGTTCAAGGACGTCGTGCCCATGGTGTCCGAGATGATCGTCAGCCATGCGAGTGATCTCGGCCTGGAGCCGTCCGGGCTGAAGCGGCTGTGGCTCCACCAGGCCAATATCAACATGAACGAGATGATCGGCCGCAAGGTGCTGGGCCGCGATCCGGAGCCGTCCGAGAACGTCATCATCCTGGATGACTATGCCAACACCTCCTCCGCCGGGTCGGTCATCGCCTTCCACCTGCATCAGGAAAATATGGCCGCGGGCGATGTCGGCCTGATCTGCAGCTTCGGCGCGGGCTATTCAGCCGGGACGGTGTTCGTGCGCAAGCGCGGCTGATCGGCTCGCCTTTCGATCACTTTTTACGGCGCCGCTTGCACGCGGCAGGCGTTTTTGCGAACGGGTACCTCAAGTCTTGGAGACCTGACGGGAGCCCCAGTCCATGACCCAGTATGCTGCCCCTGAGTTTTCCGGTCCCTGGATGGCCCGGATTGACGAACCCCTGGTCCGCGATGTGGCCACTGTGCTGAAGAGTATGGGCGGGTCCTGCCATCAGGCGCAGGTGGTGCAATGTGTGGCCGCCCTCAAGCGACAGCGGGGCGAGACGGTCGCCCAGGATCTGGCCCAGAAGATCGTCGACGTCTTTGAGCGCTATCGCGACCTGTTCTTTCGTCCCTTCGGCGAGGGCTCCATGCGCTGGGCCCTGAATCCCGAACTGGCCTGATCCACGGCCCGGACACAGAAACGGCGCGCCACCGCAGGGTGACGCGCCGTTGTTCTGTCTGGCGACAGCCCTAGAACTTGCGGACGAAGTTCAGCGACCAGACGTCGGCGTCGCCGTCGTCACCGAAATCGCGGCGGGTCCAGTCGGCGCGGATGCCGTTCTGGCCATCCAGCGAATACTGGGCGCCAACACCGTAGTTCCAGCTTTCACCGTCGGCGGTGGCCGAGACGGCGCCGCTGGACAGTTTCACTTCGCTGGTGCCGTAACCGACGCGGCCGAACAGTTCAAAGTTCGGGCTGAGCGGCACATAGCCAACGCCGTAGATGGCGGCGTCGTATTCCAGTTCAGCCGTGACCGAGGTCGCACCGACGGCGAAGTCTTCGTCCTTGACGCCGAACGAGGCTTCGCCCTCGACCCCGAAATTCGGGGTGAAGCGGGTGCCGAGGCGGGCGGTGACAGCGCCGAGGTCAACGCCGTCGGCGTCCAGCTGGCTGTAGCCGATGGTGCCGTAAACGTTGGAGGCCGGATCCTGGGCCAGGGCGGGCGAGGCCATCAGGGCCAGGGCAGCGGCAGAGAGTACGAGACTACGCATGCGTGTAGTTCCTTTTTATCGTTGATCAGTTACCAGCCATCCCGACTGGCAGAGGATCAAGTATGTACGGGTTCGGGCCGTTCCAAGGCCGAACGATTACATGGTGGTAACCGTGGAAATATTGGCACACACCGCGTTCTGCTAAATACGACAGAATTGTGTATACTTGAGGTCCACAGCGCCACAATCATGGCGTGGGCGTCATGAAAACGGCGGCCGTCCGTCGGGACGACCGCCGTGGTTCATTGACAGGAAGCGGGGCTCTACTGCGGCACGCCCACGACGTCGTCGACCGAGTTGCTGGTCACCGGGTGATAGAGCGGGCGCGCCTCGGCATAGATACGCCGCGCCAGACCCCGGCCCCACTCGCCCTCCCCCCACAGGGTCTGGAACAGGGGCAGGACGAATTTGCGCCGTCCCATCCCCGTCAGGAAGGCCTCGGTCGGGGCCACGGCCGGCTCATACCGATGGGTCATGGCAATCTGGAGCCAGGCGAACAGAACCTCGGAATTGCCCGCTTCCGACAGGCCGAGGTCTTCATCCAGCGCCTTCAGCTGGGCGTCACTGAGCCAGTCCTGACCGGCCTGATGCCCCTCGGGACGCCAGCCCAGGAATCGCTGGCGCTGCTGGGTATTCCAGCCCTGCCACAGGGACTGCGGCGGCGCCCCGCCCTCGACAAAGACGCTGCGGGCGGCGGCATCAACCGGCTCAAAGGCCCGGGACACCGGCGCCATGGCATTGGAGGGCAGGCCGGGCTGATAGACCCAGGCGTCCATCATCAGCGCCTCTTCCAGCGCGGCATCGCCCTGGATCAGGTGGGTGCGGATGTCCTCGAGGAACATGGCGGTCGTCATGGGCCGGTAGGCATTGCGTTCGAAATAGCCCTTCAGCCAAGCGTCGAACCGGTCACGACCCACCGTCCGCTCGATGGTGCGCAGGAAGAAGGCGCCCTTCTCATAGGCAATGTTGGTCATGCCCTCGTCCGGGTCGCGCCCTTCGAGGTCCAGCTTCAGACGCGTGTCCTCGGGCGGCAGATCGGCCAGTTCGCCCTGAAGGTCTTCCCAGCCGAGCACCTGCTCCTGCATGGCGCGGTCGCGGCCATAGACCGCTTCCATGATCCGGTTCTCGAAATAGACAGTGAAGCCCTCATTGAGCCAGAAGTCGTCCCAGGTCGCATTGGTCACGAGATTGCCGGACCAGCTGTGGGCGAGTTCATGGGCGACCAGGGCGACGAGCGACTGGTCCCCGGCAATGATGGTGGGCGTGGCAAAGGTCAGGCGCGGATTTTCCATACCGCCGAACGGGAAGCTGGGCGGCAGCACCAGCAGGTCATACCGACCCCAGAGATAGGGGCCGTAGAGGGCCTCGGCCTCCTCGACCATCGACTCGACCGCCGGAAATTCGGCGCGCGCCGCGTCCAGCATCGACGGCTCGGTATAGACGCCGGTCCGTTCGCCGAGTGAGGCAAAGGCGATGTCGCCCACGCCGATGGCGATCAGATAGGGCGGCACGGGGTTGGCCAGGCGGAAGCGGTAGGCGCGCATTCCCGGCCCGGCGGGTTCGCCCTCGGGCGTCAGCATTTCGGCGCTCATCACTGCCTTGAGCGCCTCCGGGACCACGATGCGGGCGGAGTAGGATTGACGGATGCCGGGGCTGTCCTGGGTCGGCACCCAGGTGCGGGTCAGGATCGCCTGGCCCTGGCTGAACAGATAGGGCTGTTCGCCGCCCGCCGTCTGGGCCGGGGTCAGCCACTGCAGGGCCGCGGCATCGGGCCGGGTGGCATAGCGGATGACCAGCTTGCGGGTCTCGCCCGCGCTTAGGGCTGGCAGATCAATCTCCAGCGCCTGCCCGAGGATCGGGTCGCTGGCCCCCAGTCGCCAGGTCAGGGCCCGGCCGGCACCGTCGGTCACTGTCTCGATATCCAGATTGCGGACATCCAGAACGATCTGGTCCGCGCCCTCGCGACCGCTGATGTCGAGGGTCGCCGTGCCGGACAGGACCTTGCGGTCGAAGTCGGCGGTCAGGTCGAGGTCGACATGGCCGACCCGTGCGATCTCGGGCCGGGCATGGGAGTGGACGTCGCGGACCCACTGCACCTCGGCGGGCGCCTGGACAGCGGGCGCGACCCCCGCCCCGCCAAAGCCGGGCATGGAGGTACAGGCGGCCATGGTCAGCCCCATGGCCGCCGTGAGGGCCAGCGTGGAGACGGAAGCGAACTTGAAAGCCATCGGGGTTTCCTCATGGTGTCGTCGTGGCGCCCTCCGGGAATGAGTCCCGCGGGGCCTTCGTTCCGGCCACCCGACCAGCCCGGCCGATCAAGGTCAAGCTCAGGCCGGTCGGCTCTCGGTCTCGACGGTGCTGAACAGGGTGCCACGCTCGGCGACCAGCACCGCCAGGAGTGCCAGAACCCCGCAGGTCGTGATGCCGATGGTCATGGGCGCGGCCGTACCGTCAAAGCTCTGCCCGATCACGAAACCGGTCAGCGAGCCAAAGGTGGTCGAGACAAACCCCTGCACCGAGGAGGCCGTGCCCGCAATCCGGCCCATATTGTTCATGGCAAGCGCGCCGAAATTGCCCGCGATGAAGCCGAAGCAGAACATGGTCAGCCCCTGCAGCAGGGCGAAGCTGAGCAGGCTTTCATTCCCCGACAGGGCCACCCCCGCATGAACCGCGGCCGAGGTGATGAAGCCGATCAGCGCGAGGTGCGACAGGCGCCGCGAGCCCAGCCGCTCGACCAGCCGGGCGTTGGTCAGCGACGCCACGGCGATCCCGGCCGCCATCAGGCCAAAGACGGTGGTGAACAGACCCGGTTCCTGGAAGACGTCGAAAAAGATCTGCTGGCTGGAGTTGATGAAGGCGAACAGGGCACCGGTGATCGCCGTCATGGCCAGGGTGTAGCCGACCGACAGCCGGTCACTGACCACCGCGCGGAAGGCCTCCGTAATCCGGCCGACCCGGATCGGCAGGCGGTTCTCGGGCGCCAGGGTCTCGGGCAGGCGGATCAGGGCCCAGATCATGAAGCCCGAACCCGCCAGCGCCAGCACGCCGAAAATCCAGCGCCAGGGCGCAACGAACAGCACCAGCTGCCCCAGAGTCGGCGCCAGGATGGGCACGCCGAGGAAGACGAGGAAGCTCAGCGACATGACCCGCGCCATGGTCCGCCCGGAATAGCGATCGCGCACGATCGACACCGCCAGCACGCGCAGCGCGGCCGCACCCAGACCGGTGCCCAGCCGCGCGAGGATCAACGCCTCGAACGTCGTGGTGAAGGCCGCCGCCACGCTGAACAGGACATAGAGGCCCAGTCCCACCATCAGCACCGGCTTGCGGCCATAGCGGTCGGCCAGCGGGCCATAGATCAGCTGGGCCACGCCAAAGCCCAGCAGATAGGCGGTGATCACCCACTGCCGGGAGTTCTCGGACGCCACGCTCAGGGCCTCGCCGATGGCGGGCAGCGCCGGCAGCATCATGTCGATGGCCAGGGCGTTCAACGCCATCATCATGGCGATCAGGGCGACGAACTCCGGAAAGCCCGGGCCGCGCACGGGCTTGGGAGTGGTTACATCACCGTTTTGCATCGGGTGCAGATGAGACGCGCGCGCCGATATTGCAACTGCGAAAGCCATAGAATGTGATCATATCGGTCGAGCTCTCCCCGGGCCCCTGCTATGGCTGAAGGCGGTCCGGTTTCAACAATTCTGCAGGAGCCCCTCATGGACGACCGCGATCTTGCGCTGGCCGCTCTCGGAGACCGGGTCGCGCTGCTGGAGCGCCAGGTCGAGGCGCTGGCCGCCCTGCACCTGCCCGATGAACGACACTGGCGCGGCGGACCATTGGTCCGATCTGACCGGAAGCCGGGACGAAGGGTGTTTCTTTCCTCGCCAGCGTGTCGCCAAAGCCATTTCGAGACCGCCTGGTTTTCCTACTGGTGTGAGCAGCTGGGCGCGTATCCGGGCTATCACAGAAAACTGTGGGAGCTGGTCTTCATCTGTCAGGCGCTGCATGAGCGGAAGCTGCTCAGGCCCGGGGCGCGCGGGCTGGGATTTGGCGTTGGCCGGGAACCGCTTTCTGCCTGTTTTGCCGCGCGTGGATGTCAGATCACCGCGACCGACCAGGCGGCCGATGAGGCTGTCGACACGGGCTGGGCCGACTCCGGCCAGCATGCATACGGCAAGGCCGCCCTGATGCGACCCGACCTGTGTCCACCGGACGTGTTCGATCGCTCTGTCGAGTTCAGGGCTGTCGATATGAATGCCGTCCCGGACGACCTCGTGGACTTCAATTTCTGCTGGTCCGCCTGCGCCCTTGAGCATCTGGGCTCGCTGAAGGCCGGCATGGACTTCATCGAGCGATCCCTCGGCACACTCGCCCCCGGTGGCGTGGCGGTACACACAACCGAGCTGAACCTCACGTCAGACACCGAGACGCTGTCAGAAGGCGGAACCGTGCTGTACCGGCCTCGTGACCTCCACGCGTTGGTGGAGCAACTCCAGGCGGGCGGGCACAGGGTGATGCCGTTGGACCTGAACCCCGGCAATGGCCCCGTCGACCGCTACATCGATATTCCGCCCTACCGGAACGACCCGCACCTGCGACTGTCCGTGGCGGGGTTCGTGACAACCTCGGTCGGACTGATCATCCAGAAGGCCGGCCAGCCCTGAGGGCCATGGTGCGGGTGGTCGGGCTCGAACCGACACTCCTTTCGGAACCGGATTTTGAGTCCGGCGCGTCTACCAATTCCACCACACCCGCGTGAGGTCCGGCGGATTTAGCGGATCACCGCCGGCTGCGCCATACTCAGTCACGCCCAAGATCGCTAATCCACGAACAGGCCCAGGGTGAAGTGGACGAGTCTGGCCGGGACAGGAGCTTCCGGATCCCCCGCGACCTCGACACGTGCACGTCGGGCGGCTGCCGAACTGGATCGTGCGGCCGTTGCGCCCCGGGGATGTTCCGACTCCACAACGCAATCGTGTAGCCGACCGTCGGGTCGGGTCAGGCAGCTGATCACGGCGAACCCGGACACAAGGTCGCTCGCCCTCGGCACCAGGTTCGGCCGTTCAGCCCAGACAATGCGGGCCGGCAGCCCGGTCGTACCCACCTCATCGAGAAGCTCGTCACGAGGATCAACAAGCGGGCGGCGGCAGGCGGTCAGAACTTCATCAATGTTCATCGCCGAGGGCGGTAAATCGACCCGATAGGTCACGGTCTGCTGTTCAGTGCCAGCCCCGGGAACACCCAGCTCCAGCGTCCCACCCAGCCGGAGCTGGCGCGCGAAGGGTGCAGGCAGGAGGCTGACGGCGAGAGTGTCATCCGTACCGACGGCCCAGAACTGTCGCCGGTCTTCCTCACCGCGAAACCGCAAGTCGAGCGGGCGCTCGCGGAACCCTATCCGATTGGGCGATGCGCCGGCGGACGGAAGCCCCCCGATGACCACGTCCAGCGACCTGTCCTTGCACTGGACCATGATGGCCAGTCCGTTGCTGAACTGCAGATGAGCCATTTCGGCCCGGCCGCGCCGGTCACGCACGATATCCCAGTCGTCGCCTGCGTCCTGCGCAAGGGAGGGGTCTGCCAGCAGCGACGCCGCCAGGAGGGGGATCAGGGCGGCCTTCACCCCACCGGTTCCACCGTCTGTTCGATCGTGCCGAAGATCGAGTGGTGCTTTTCGTCCAGCATTTCGATGCGGACGGTGTCGCCGTGCTGCAGGAAGGGCGTCTCGGCCTTGCCGCGCTGGATGGTCTCGACCGTGCGCACCTCGGCGATGCAGGAATAGCCCAGCCCGCCGTCGCTGACCGGCTTGCCCGGCCCACCGTCGGCGTCGCGGTTCGAGACCGTGCCCGAGCCGATGATCGACCCGGCTACCAGCGACCGGGTCTTGGCCAGATGCGCAATCAGGGTGCCGAAGTCGAAAGTCATGTCGTCGCCGGCGTCGGCCTGACCAAACGGCTTGCCGTTCAGGGTCACGGTCAGCGCACCGTGCAGCTTGCCGTCCTTCCAGCGGTCGCCCAGCGAGTCCGGGGTCACGAAGACGGGGGTAAAGGCACTTGCGGGCTTGGACTGGACGAAGCCGAAGCCCTTGCCGAGTTCGGCCGGGATCAGGTTGCGCAAGGACACGTCATTGACCAGTCCGATCAGGCGAATGTGGCCAAGGGCCTCATCGCGCGACACGCCCTGGGGCACATCGCCGGTGACGACCACGACCTCGGCCTCGAGGTCGCAGCCCCATGCCGGATCGGCCAGCGGAATGGGATCGCGCGGTCCGAGGAAGCCATCGGAGCCGCCTTGATACATCAGCGGATCGGTCCAGAAGCTTTCGGGCATTTCGGCGCCGCGCGCCTGACGCACCAGCGCCACGTGGTTCACATAGGCCGAGCCGTCGGCCCACTGATAGGCGCGCGGCAGGGGGGCCGAGGCCTCACGCTCATGGAAGCGGCCGCGCGGCACGGCTTCGTGCTCCAGACTTTCGGCCAGGGCGCGCAGGCGCGGTTCGCACCGCTCCCAGTCATCGAGGGCCGCCTGCAGGGTGGGGGCGATCAGGAAGGCGTCGGTGAACCAGTTCAGGTCTTCCGACACCACGACGAGGCGGCCGTCACGGCCATGTTTCAGGGATGCGAGTTTCATCCCCCATCTCTAGACGCAAACACCCTCGCAGGAAAACCGCGACCGTCAGATCGCGTCGCAGTTCAGGGGTGACGCCCCAGCGCCTCGCGGGCCTTCCGCATCTCGGTGATCCGATCCGCCTTGTGGGACCAGTAATCATGGAAGGTCCGGACGGCGCGGGACAGGGCATCAATCTGCTGTTCGCGAGTCATGACTGTCGGGGGCGGTGGTGGCGACGGGGGCGGCGGTGGCGGCGGCGCGGGTGAGTTGATGATCGTGACATGGCCAACGGCCGCCACCCCGCATTTGCATCGCGCAGCATCGCCCTTCGCGCCACAATGACAGGACGATCGCTCGTTGGACGGGGCCGCCGACGCGGCGCTGGGGGTGGGGGCAGACGATCCTGCGGCGGGCCGACCGGCCAGAGCGGCGTCCAGCGCGCCGAACGGGGCAGCAATCCCCTTACCCAGTACCATCACCGGACCCAGCAGGGCGTCGATGCGATCCCGCAGGGTCTCAGCCCTGGCGTAAAGATCTCGACTACTGGCCGAGAGCGCCGCCTCGGTCGCTTTCAGTATGGCCTCATGGATGGCTTCCGGGGCCTCTTCACTGCGCCGGTCCGGAGCGTGCTGCCGACCCAGATACCAGCCAGCAACGGCGGCCACCGCGACCATCACGACCAGCAGGGCGAGAAGAAGCGGTTCCAGCCCGAGGAACACGGGCGGGTCGACGGGTTCGAAGACCCCTCCCCCCTGAAAGTCAGACGCATAGACAGCCACGATTGTCTCCCTCAGCCGCGGCCATGATGGCAGGGTCCGCCCGCTTGGCAACGGGAAAGGTTAATGGCCGCCCGTCAGCGCGACGGTTCGATCACCGCGCGGGCCTCTGCTCCCTGCCGTGTCCCCGGCAAGCGCACTTCAACTTCGATGGCGATGGCGCCTTCGGGCTGGTGTGCCCAGATGTAGCGGCGCTCGACCTCGACCTCGAGCCCGCCGGCGGTCAGGCCGTCATAGGTGTCACCCCAAGGAGTGATGCGCTTCATCTCGGCCCAGCTGAGGGCGCAGGCCGCGTCCAGCTCCTCGATCGCAAGGGCGGACAGGTCGTCGGGCCGTTCCGCACTCATAGCCAGCGCCTGACCCGGTTGCGATAAGCCTCGTATTCGGCGCCGAAGGTGCGGGCCAGATAGGCCTCCTCCTTGCGGATCACAGCCCAGTCGATAACCACCAGACACGGCACCAGCATTAAAAGGGCGACCGGCGAATCCATAGCCACCGCCAGACCGGCATAGGTGATGGCGAAACCGACGTAGATCGGATTGCGGCTGAACCGGTAGGGCCCCTCGGTCGCCAGCGCCGTCGAGGGCTTCCACGGCTCGACCGCCGTGTCCAGCCGCCGGAACAGGCCCGCCGCCATACCGTCCAGCAACAGGCCGCCAATGATCAGGGCCAGGGCGATGCCCCGCCGCAGTTCGGTCCCGAGGCCAAGGCTGATGTCCTCACCCGCCGGCAGACCGATCTGCGCGCCATAGCGATCCAGAGCCCAGCCGAGACCGAGGAAGGCGAAATAGATCAGGGGCGGTGGCACGGCCACGCCGGGGAGATCGCGCTGTGCCATCAGATCGTGGCTCCCATCGGGGCGGTGAATTCGGAGGTCGGGGCGTCCCCGGTATTGATCACCTCTGACGGCTCAAAGATCAGCACTTCAGCTTCCTCGTCGGCGGCCGTCCGGTGTTCAACGCCGCGCGGCACGACGATGAACTGGCCCGGGTCGAGAGCGACGATCCGATCCCGGAACTCGACGCGGAAACGACCCTTCCAGACCAGAAACATTTCCTCGGCCTCGGCGTGGCTGTGCCAGGGGAAGGTGCCCCGGACCTTGACCAGCCGCACATCCTGTCCGTTCAGCTGCGCCGCCACACGCGGCCGCCAATGATCTTCGAAGGTCGCGAACTTCGCGGCGAGATCGATGGCCCGCATGGCTCAGTCTTCCTCATCGGCATAGATGGCCACGCGACGGTCCTCGCCCTCGCCCACCCGTCCCCGGTACATGCCCGAGGTGTTCATGGCGAAGCCGACCGAGCCGTCGATGCCCATGACGATCACACCGCCATCACCGCCGATCGCGCCGACGTCGGCAATCTCGGCCTCACCCGCGGTCTGGACGTCAGCGCCCGACGCGGTGCGGTGGCAAATGTCCCGCGCCACAGTGGCGCGGATGAAATATTCGCCCGAGCCGGTGGCCGACACGGCACAGCCGTCGGCGTTCGAGGCATAGGTGCCCGCGCCGATCACCGGCACATCGCCGACGCGGCCCCAGCGCTTGCCGGACATACCGCCGGTCGAGGTGCCTGCCGCGAGCCGCCCCTCGCGATCCAGGGCGACCACGCCGACTGTGCCGAATTTGCGCTCGTCCAGCGGCGGGGCGACTGCGGCCATGGCGCCTTCGGGCGGAGCGCCCTCGGGGCGGGCTGGCACGGGCAGGCCGTCGCGCTCCAGCTGGCGGACCAGCCCACGCCAGCGCCGCTCGGTGAAGAAGTAGGCCGGCTCGACCTCCTCCAGCCCTTGCGACCGGGCAAAGGTCTCGGCCCCTTGACCGATCAGGAAGACGTGCGGCGAGTCTTCCATCACCGCGCGGGCGGCACTGATCGGATGGCGGGTGCGGGTCAGGCCGGCGACCGCCCCGGCGTCCAGGGTCGTGCCGTCCATGATGGCGGCGTCATGCTCGATCCGGCCGTCGGCGGTGAAGACCGCCCCGCGCCCGGCATTGAACAGGGGATCATCCTCCAGCACCTGAATGACGGCCTCGACCGCATCCAGCGCCGAGCCGCCATTGTCCAGCACCTCGGCCCCGACCTGAAGCGCGCTGTCCAGCGCGGCGCGATAGGCGGCGTCCTGTTCCGGGGTCAGGCTGCCGCGCTCGATCACCCCGGCGCCGCCGTGGATGGCCAGCGACCACCCGCCGCCGTCCTGGGCAAGGACCGGCGAGGCCAGCGATACAGTCAGAGCGGTCGCAACCGCCGCAAGCCAGGTCTTCATTGGTCTGCCTCCCCCACCGGGCGTCATCGTTCGTGATGCGCCCGCTTCCACAGTTGATAGCCGATCACCGGCACCAGCCCCATCAGGGTGGCGGCGATCACCAACGGCCAGAAGCCGAGGTGCGGCGCGGCCAGCCCCGCCGTCACCCCTGCCGCGACCGGTCCCGTGAACGGGATCCAGGCCGGCGGCCTAGGCATCCACCTTGATCACGCCGCGCCGGATCTGATCCAGTTCGATGGAGTCGAACAGGGCCTGGAAATTGCCTTCGCCAAAGGCCTGGTTGCCCTTGCGCTGGATGATCTCGAAGAAGATCGGGCCGAAGGTGTCCTGGGTGAAGATCTGGAGCAGGATGCCGTCCTCGTCCGAGCCGTCGATCAGGATGCGGTTCAGCCGCATCCGGGCCACGTCCTCGCCGTGGTTGGGCAGGCGTTTGTCGATCAGGTCGAAATAGGTTTCGATGGTGTCCTGGAAGGGAATGCCGCGCCGCTTCATCTCCTCGACGGTCTCGAAGATGTTGTCGGTGGCCAGCGCGATGTGCTGGATACCCTCGCCGTTGTAGCGCTTCAGGAACTCCTCGATCTGCGAGTTGTCGTCCTGGCTTTCGTTCAGGGGGATGCGGATGGCGCGGTCCGGCGCGATCATGGCCTGGGACAGCAGGCCGGTCGCCTTGCCCTTGATGTTGAAATACTTCTGCTCCTCAAAGGCGAAGACGTCGCCGTAGAAGCCCGACCAGGTGCGCATCTGGCCGCGACGCACATTGTGGGTCAGGTGGTCGAGGCTGAACAGGCCGACGCTGTTCTTGCGCTCGGCCTCCTCCCAGCCCTCGATCTCGTCCCAGCCGTCATAGAGGGAGCCGGCCTCGCCGTATTTGTCGACGATATAGAGCAGCGAGCCGCCGATGCCCTGCAGCACATAGGAATAGCCGCCGCCCAGGGCGCCGCCGTCATGACCTTCGGCCGGCTTGGCGCCGCGCGACACCGCACCCTCGAAGGCCGCCTTGGCGTCATTGACCCGGAAGGCCATGCCATTGGCCGAGGGGCCGTGGTCGGTGGCGAACTCGCCCGCCTGCCCCTTGGGGCTGCGGTTGACCAGCAGGGTGATGTCGCCCTGCTTCAGGCGGACCACGTCGTTTTCCGGGTTCACATGCGTCTGGGTGAAGCCCATCAGCTCCAGCCGCGCGATCATGGCCTTGGGCTCGGGGCCGGTGAACTCGACGAATTCGAAGCCGTCGACGCCGAGCGGGTTTGCCGCGTTGATCTGCTGGGCCGTGGGGGTTTGGGTCGCGTCGTCCATGGTCGCGTCTCCTGATCCTGAAGGGTTCACGGCGGCACGCACGGCCGCCTTTGTGGCCGGAACCTAGTCATCCGGACCGCTCAAGCCAAGCGAGGCGGCTTCACCTTGTGGCGAGCAAGCCTCAGCCGAGCCCGGGAATATGGTCCGTAACCAGCCGCATGGCCCAGTCGGCGCCCAGCAGAAAGGCGACCGCGAGCGTGGTCAGCAAGCCAATCCACGCCGTGGCCACCGCCGCGCCGCCGATCACGAACAGTCCGTCGCGCTGGATCAGGCCCACCGCCAGCAGCGACAGCGCCACCGAGGGGATGGTGTTGGTCATGGGCAGGACGATGGTCAGGGTCGCCAGGATCATGAACAGCGCCGCCAGCTTCTCGCCCGCGCCCGAGGCGAAGGCCGACAGCCGCGGCCGGGAGAACCGGTCGATCCAGCCCAGCCGCTGCTCGGCGAAATCGGCCATGGCCTTGAGCCAGCTGGCCCGCGCCCGCAGTCTCAGCACCCACTGCGGCAGCCAGGGCTCCTCGCGCCCGACCAGCAGCTGGGCCGCGAGGATCACGATAACGATGCCGACCACCTGCGGCACGCCGTACAGACCGGGCACCAGGCAGGGGATGGCCAGGATCAGGATCAGCAGGCCATAGGCCCGCTCGTCCAGCCGGTCGCGGATTTCGTGCAGGGTCAGGCCGTTTTCCGCCCCGTCGTCGGCCAGCCGCCGCAGCAGGCGCGCCAGATTGTGGCGGACGTCGTCCTGTTCGGAGGACGGCGGGAGGGGCGCGGGTTCGGTCGTCATGACGCCCGTCTAGCATCCCGGTGTGTCAGGTCCAGCCGCCGACGATGATGGATCGACGTTCCCGCAGGACCGCGCTAAGCATCGCAGCATGATGTCGGCCTATCGTGTCCTGACCCGCTGGTGGACGGTGTTCGCCCTTGCGGCGTCGCTGAGCCTCCTCGCCGCCGCCCACGCCTTTGAGCGGTTCGGCGGTCTGGCCCCGTGCAATCTGTGCCTCAAGCAGCGCGAGGTCTATTGGGTGGCAGTCGCCATCGCCCTGACCGCCAGCCTGTGGGCCCTGGTCAGCCGCGCCAGCCGGGGCACGCCGCGCGTCGCCGCCTTCCTGCTGTTCATCGTCTTCCTGACCGGGGCGATCACCGCCGGCTTCCATGCCGGGGGCGAGATCGGCTGGTGGGAGCTGCCCGCCGTCTGTTCGGGCGGGGCCGGCGAGATCAATCTGGAGCGGCTGGCTGCCCTGGCCATGGGCACCGCCGAGGTCGAGCCCATCGTGGCGTGCGACGCCGTGACATGGCGCCTCCTCGGCCTGTCCATGGCAGGCTGGAACACCCTGATTTCTGCGGCCCTCGCGATCTTCAGCCTGCTGGCCGCGAAACGCCCCAAGGATGCCCGTGCCCCCAGAGGTTGACCCCTCCGCCGACCCGCTGAACGACCCGGAGATCACGGGCCGCAAGGGCTCGCGCGCCCTTCCCCTGCCCCGGCCGGGCGCGGGCATGAGCCGGGCGCGGATGGCCGAGATCCTGCGGGTCGACCATGCCGGCGAGTATGCCGCCGTTCAGATCTACCGCGCCCAGCGCGCCGTGTTTGAGGGGCGCAAGGGCAAGGATGCCATCACGGACGACCTGACGGAGATGCAGGGCCATGAGGCCGTGCACCTGTCGCGGTTCGAGGCCCTGCTGAGCCAGAACCGCGTCGCGCCGACCGCCGCCCTGCCCCTGTGGCACCTGGCGGCCCAGGCGCTGGGAGCGGGCACGGCCCTGATGGGCGAGAAGGCGGCCCATGCCTGCACCGAGGCGGTCGAATCTGTGATCGAGCAGCACTATGCCGATCAGATTGCCGAGCTGGCCGACCGCGACCCCGAGCTGGCGCGCGAGCTGGCCCAGTTCCGGGCCGAGGAGATGGCCCACCACGACCACGCCGTCGAACACGGCAGCCGCGAGGCGCCCGGCTATCGGCTGCTCTCCTCCGTCATCAAGGCCGGCTGCCGCGCCGCCATCAAGGTCAGCGAGCGGGTGTGAGCGGACGCCGGCGGCGGAGTCTGCTGGCGACTGTGCTGCGCGGCGGCGCGGTCGGGCGGCGCATTCGGGTCAAGTCCATCCTGCTGTCGAGTTCGCGGGGGGACCTCCAACGACACGGAGACTGGGTGGCGCTGGAGACGGGCAAGGCCTTTATCCCCCTCATCGCGATCGCCGTGGCAGGCTACCTTGGGGTGCAGCTTCCCGGGATTGTCGTCTACGGCCTGATGGCGGTTGCGTTGGCCTGGGCCTGTTTCGTGGGCTGGCACGCCTATGCCATGGCCTTTCGCGTGAACCGGCGGTACGCCGCCTATCTGAAGTCGATTGGTATCGATATCGACCTGCGGTCCGCGCTCGGCGACCGCGACCTCTGGCGAAAGTCGCGCGGTGGCATGACAGTTCGTGAGTTCATCGCAGAGCGACGACAGATACCTCCCTACTCGCGGTCTAGGCCGCCCGCCTGAGTCGGCGGCCGGTGCGTTCCGTCTTCGGCTTGGCGTCGAACAGTTCGGCCAGCTTCTCGATCATGGCGCCAGCCAGCTGGTCGACGTCGGTGATCATCAGGGCGCGGCGGTAGAAGCGGGTCACATCGTGTCCGATGCCGATGGCCAGCAGTTCGACGTCGGACCTGTCCTCGATCTGGCCGATCACCTGCCGCAGGTGGCGTTCCAGATAGTGGACCGGATTGGCGGTCTGGGTCGTGTCATCGACGGGCGCGCCGTCGGAGATCACCATCAGGATGCGGCGCGCCTCGGTGCGGGCCAGCATGCGCTCGTGCGCCCACGCCAGCGCCTCGCCGTCGATATTCTCCTTGAGCAGGCCCTCGCGCATCATCAGGCCCAGGTTGCGCTTGGACCGGCGCCAGGGGGCGTCGGCGGTCTTGTAGATGATGTGGCGCAGCTCGTTCAGGCGGCCGGGGTTGGCGGGACGACCGGCGGTGATCCAGGCCTCGCGCGGCTGACCGCCCTTCCAGGCGCGGGTGGTGAAGCCGAGGATCTCGACCTTGACCCCGCAGCGCTCCAGCGTGCGGGCGAGGATGTCGGCACAGACGGCGGCCACCATGATCGGCCGCCCGCGCATCGAGCCCGAATTGTCGAGCAGCAGGGTGACGACCGTGTCGCGGAACGGGCTTTCGCTCTCGGCCTTGAACGACAGGGGCGCGGTCGGGTCGGTGATGACGCGCGTCAGGCGGGCCGTGTCCAGCACGCCCTCTTCCAGATCGAACATCCAGCTGCGGTTCTGTTGCGCCAGCAGGCGGCGCTGCAGCTTGTTGGCGAGGCGGGCGACGACACTCGACAGCTGGGTCAGCTGCTGGTCCAGCAGGGCGCGCAGACGGTCCAGCTCGACCGGGTCGCACAGCTCCTCGGCGGCGATGACCTCGTCAAAGGCGGTGGTGAAGGCGCGATAGACTGACGGGTCGTTGCCGCCCTCGCCCTCGGTGCGGCCGGGGCGCATGCCCTCCTGCGATTCCGCCGCCTGATCGGAGTCCTCGCCGTCAGCCTCGGCGGGGGAACCGTCGGGGCGGCTGTCGCGCTCACCTTCGGAGCCGGAGTCCTCGCTGCGGCCCTCGGGCGAATTGTCCTCGCTGTCGCCGGTGTCGGGATCGTCGCTGTCGTCCTCGGTTTCGGAGGGGGCGTCGTCCTGGGCCTCATCCTCGCCCTCGGTGTCGTCGGCTTCGTCGGCCTGACCATTGCCGGGATCGAGGTCGAGCGCCTTCAGCACCGCCTGCATCTCGCGGCCAAAGGCCTGCTGGTCATCGAGGGTGGCGACCAGCCGGTCGAGCGCCGGACCGGCCCGGTCGATCAGATCGTCGCGGACCAGATCGAGGGTCGTGGCGGCCGCCTTGGGCAGCGGGCGCTCGCCGAGGCGTTCGGCCAGCAGGAGGGCCACCGCCTGATCCAGCGGCACCTGATCGGACTGGGTCACGCGGGTCAGGCCGCTACGCTCCATACGGGTGACCAGCGCGGCCTCCAGATTGGCGCGAACCCCGGCCATGGCGCGGCCACCCACGGCCTCGACCCGGGCCTGTTCAGCGGCCTCGAATACCTCGGCGGCGCGGCTGTCGACGGGGGTCAGGGTCCGGTGCAGGCTGTCGTCATGATTGGCCAGCCGCAGGGCCAGCCGGTCGGCCTGTCCGCGCAGGGAGGCGCTTTCGGGGCCAGAGGGGTCGCGCGGCGGGTGCGGCAGGGTCAGGACGCCATTCGACATCCGCGGCCCGTCCGAGGCGAACACCACCTCGAGCTCGTCCTGTTCGGCGAGGGCCCGCGCGGCATGGGCCAGGGCGCGCTTGAAGGTCTCGGAGGGTGTGTCCGGCGGCATGGTCCTGACCTAGCCCCGGCAGGGCCTCAGGGAAAGGGGCGCGCCCGGGAATTGAGACGGTGAGAAAACACCGTCTCAATAGTCTGAATGGTCTGAAGGAGTGTGCTCATCTCCTCCCCGCCTGCGGGGACGTGGATCGCGGGCGTAGCCTGCGAGACGGAGGGGGCGGTGAGACCGGGGACGTCGTGCGCGACGCGTTGTTCAACGGCAGCGCTACCCCCTCCACCACTCCGTGGTCCCCCTCCCCATCAAGATGGGGAGGAGATGAGAATTGACCGTCTGAACCGTCTGAACCGTCTGAATTCGCACCTCCGCTGGCCGGGGGGATGGCAACCGGACAGTATGGATCAGGCGCGGACCTGGTCGGGAAGAACGGTGCGGGAACGGGGCGGGCTTTTGAAAAGGTTGGTTTTTGGGGCGGTGGCCATCATGGTCACCGCCCTCAGTCCAGCGTCATCCTCGGGCTCGACCCGAGGATCGGTGACGTCCGCAACGGCCAACGGTCTGCCCGGACCGATCCTCCGATCAAGTCGGAGGATGACGAGACATCAGGACCGGCGGGGCCCTCAGCCCTTCTTGTCGGCTTTCAGCTTGTCCTGGTGGGCGCGGATACCGATGGCGATCAGTTCGGCGGCCTCGCCGGCGTCGCCCCAGCGCTTGACGGCGGTTTCCTTGTTCTTCTCCAGATCCTTGTAGCGGGTGAAGAAGTGCTGGATCTGGTCGATCATGATGGCCGGCAGCTGACGGTAGCTGGCGACATCCGTATAATAGGGATGCAGGGCATCGACCGGCACGGCCAGGATCTTCTCGTCCATGCCCTTTTCGTCTTCCATGATCAGCACGCCGATCGGGCGCGAGCGGATGACGCAGCCCGGCACCACCGGCGTCGGGTTCAGCACCAGCACGTCGCAAGGGTCGCCGTCGGCCGACAGGGTGTGGGGCACAAAGCCGTAGTTGGCCGGATAATACATGGCCGTATGCAGGAAGCGGTCGACGAACAGGGCGCCCGAGGCCTTGTCCATCTCATATTTCACCGGCAGGCCCCCTTGCGGGATTTCGATGATGACGTTCAGGTCCCAGGGAGGATTGGGACCGACGGGGATGGCATCAATGTTCATGACAGGTCTATTGTGCACTTGCGAAGCGGGGAGGCGCGCGTGATAGGCAAACCCGGCACCAGTAGCAAGCGTTCCGCACAAGGCCGATGGATCGGATGGCAGGGGCATTCTCGATGAGGCGTCGCACATGAGCGCTCTCGACTGGGCCGCAGTGGCTCTCTTCATCTTGTGCTGGCTGGGCTATGAGCCGGTCCTGCGTTTGCTGTCGCGACGGTTCGGCACCCTGAATCAGGACATGGACGTCGTCCGGCAGGTGTGGATGTCGGCCATGACCCGGCGCGAGATCCGGCTGGTCGACAGCCAGCTGATGGGCCATTCGATCAATTCGGCCTCCTTCTTTGCCTCGACCAATCTGCTGCTGATCGCGGCGGTCGCGGGCATATTGTTCGGGGGCGAGGCGGCGCTACGCGGCTTTGCCGCCGTGGGCGCCGAGGCCGTGCCCCTGCCCCTGCTGGAAGCCAAGCTGGCGCTGATCCTGATCTGTCTGGTGCGGGGCCTGCTGGATTTCATCTGGTCGATTCGCCAGCTCAACTACACCCTGGCGGTGATCGGCTCTGTACCCGAGCAGGACGAGGCCCTGGACCGGGGCGCGCTGGGCCGGGCGGCAGGCGATCTGATCAATCCGGCCCTGGCCTCGTTCAGCCAGGGCGTGCGGGCCTATTATTTTGCCCTCGCCGCCGCAGCCTGGCTGATGGGACCGCTGTGGCTGGGCGCCGGCGTCGTCGCTGCCTTCGCGCTGCTCATCTGGCGACAGGAGGGATCTCCGGCGGCCAAGGCGATCCGCAAGGTGCGGTCCGTACTGGAATCGGATTCCGGCAAAGGCCCGCCCGCACCCTGAGACTGAGCAGTTGCGGCCCTTAATGGGACATTTTTTGACTTCTAAGCGGTTACATTGGCGAAAATTACCGCTTGAATGTTACAATGCGTGACCTCGGGTGAAAAATGTCCGCTTGACGGATTGTGCACTGCAACCTAACTTCACTTTGACGCCTTCGGGCGTCTTGCCCTTCCTGGGCGTTTCCTCCCTATAGACTTTCATGCCGCGCCCCCGGGCGCGGCATTTTTTCTGCCCGATGGGTCAGGGAACGAGGTCGCCGATCTCGCGTGCCAGGGCGGCGATCAGGCGGTTGATGATGCCCTGGCAGCGCGCCCAGCCCGGCCCCGGCTGCATCCGCGCCTCGTCCAGATAGATGGCCCGCGAGATTTCGATCTGCAGGGCATGGAAGCCCGCGTCCGGACGGCCCCAGCGCTCGGTCGTCCAGCCGCCGGCATAGGGCTGGTTGTTGGCCACCCTGAGGCCCTCACCGCGCAGCAGGGCCGACACCCGGCGGGTCAGGGCGGTGGCGCAGGCCACACCATGCCGGTCGCCCAGCACGATCTGGGGAAAGGTGGCGACGGGGCGTCTGGCGGGCGGACTGGCGCGCGGCCCGGGCATGGAGTGCCAGTCGACCAGCACGGCCACACCGTGCCGGGCGCGGGTCTGCTCCATCAGCGCGTCCAGCGCCGCATGATAGGGGGTATGGACTGCGCCGATGCGGCGGGTGACCTCGGCGAGGGTGATGCGGTCGCGGTAAAGGGCGCGTCCGTCGCCGGTCAGGCGTGGCACGACGCCATAGCCCGATTGAGCCCTGGGCCCGCCTTCGGAGCCGGCCGGGAGGTCGTCGATCAGGGTCGGATCGAGGTCGCCCGGGGCCCGGTTCAGGTCCAGCCAGGCCCGACCATGGGTCGCCATCAAAACCGGTATGCCGTGATCGGGGGCGCCCTCGACCAGTTGGTCCACCAGGGCATCCTCGGCGCTGCGCAGGGAGAGGTCGGGCAGTTCCGGATCAAATCCCGCCGAGGTCGGGTAGAGGCGGCCGGAATGCGGCGAGGCGAACACCAGAGGTCCGGCGGTGTCTCCGACCGGGCGAAGCAGACGAAACGGGGCCTCGGCCTGCGGTTCCCCGTCTTCACCCGTCATTCGCCCTCCCCCCGGCCGTCCCGAAATCCCTGTGGACACGGATCACTGATTTTCATGGCCGGTTTACGCTTGTCGCCTTAACCTTTTCCGCAAGTGAGGCAAACAGCCGTTCGGGCTGGCGCCTTAGAGGACGTTTCGATGGCACGGATTCTTCTGGCGGAAGACGATGGATCGCTGCGCGGCTTTCTGACCCGGGCGCTGGAGCGCGCCGGTCATGAGGTCGTGGACTGCGAGAATGGCGATGACGCCATCGATGCGCTCGAGCACGGCCCCTATGACCTGTTGCTGACCGACATCGTCATGCCCGGGGCCGACGGTATCGAGGTGGCCCGCGTGGCCGCCGCCCGCCAGCCGGGCCTGCGCATCATGTTCATCACGGGCTTTGCCGCCGTGGCCCTGACGGCCGCCCAGAGCACGCCCCAGGCCAAGGTGCTGTCCAAGCCCGTGCACCTGCGCGACCTGGTCGGCGAGGTCGAGAAGATGATCGCTGCCTGAGGGCTTGCAGTCTCGCGCGGAGACGGGTTATACCCCGCGCCTTCCCGGACCGGCAGCCGCCGGTACCGCTCTGGCGGACGCGTAGCTCAGCGGGAGAGCACTACGTTGACATCGTAGGGGTCACAGGTTCAATCCCTGTCGCGTCCACCATTTCCTTCCCATAGCTTCAGGTTGTCGTCGGCTTGCCCTCGGGGCGCCGCGCTGACATCGTGGCCGAGAGGGAGGATCGCCCATGAAGGTTTCTCATCGGCTGGTCGCGAGCCTGTCGGCGCTGGCGATCGCGACAGCGGCGCCCGGTCTGTCACTGGCGCAGGATGCCGAAGACGACTGGGACCTGGTGCAGGACCCTGAGCGGAACCTGACCATGGCAGTGTTGGCATTTAACGCCGGCCCCGCCGTCGTCGTCCGGTGCCTCGGCGGAACGTTCGAGGTTCTGTTGTCCGGACTGACCCGTATTGATGGCCAGACCACCCTGCTGGATATGGGGTTTGATGACGAACCGCTGCGGATGACCCACTGGTGGCCCACGGAGTCCGCAGGCCTGTTCAAGGCCGCACACGCTCAGTATGTGGCCCGGCGGCTTCGCGGGGGCGGCGCGCTCACCATAGCCAAACGAGTGGAAGAGGACGAAGCCGGGATTCGCTATGTCATTCCGCTTGTCCCGTCCCCCGCTGCGGTCAACGCGGTCTTTTCGGCCTGCAATCTTCCGAAGGACGATCCCCGCGTCAGCGGGGATGTATGGGCCGCGACCCTCCCCTTGGATCAGACGTCCTGGCAAAGGCGCCCCACCCCGAATTATCCTGAGGTGGCCCTGCAGGCCGGGATCATGGCCGGGCGGGTCTATATCAGCTGTGTGGCCATGCCGTCAGGCGAGATCCGCGACTGCCAGGCCGACAGCCAGAGCCCTGCAAACGTGGGCTTTGACCGTGCAGCGCTCCGAAGCCTGCGAGAGGCCCGCCTGAACCCCTATGAGCCTTCCAATGCAAGAGAGGCTGAGGAAGGTCGTCTGATCGTCAATTCAATCGCCTTCCGACTGCAGTAACCCCTCACTCCTCCGGATCGGGCACGGACTCGCCGGTGTCGCCCTCGTCGAACAGGCGGAACTCGTGCCAGAGGCCGTTGAGGACGCCGAACAGGACGGCGAGGCCGAGGCCGAGGATCCAGGCAAAATACCACATCGTTCAGGCCCTTCGGTTCAGTAGAGGTCGGGGTTGGTCTTGAGTGCGCCGGTGGTCGAACGCCCCCACAGCACCTTGTAGACCCAGGCGGTGTAGAGGAGGACGAGGGGCAGGAAGACCACCGTCACGCCCAGCATGATGAACAGCGTCAGATGGCTGGACGAGGCGTTCCAGACGGTCAGGCTGGAGCCCGGATCGATCGAGCTGGGCAGGATGAAGGGGAACATCGACAGGCCAACCGTCGAGATGATCCCGACCGTCGCCGCCGAGGAGCCAATGAAGGCCACCGGCTCGGACTTGCGCCACAGGCCCAGCAGGGCCGCGGCGGTGCCGAGGAAGCCCAGCGCCGGGGCGATCAGCATCCAGGGGTAGGTCGCATAGTTGTCCATCCAGGCGCCGCCGGCCGCCTCGACCGTCGAGCGCAGGGGGTTGGAGAAGCCGTTGGGATCGACCTCGCTGACGATGCGGAAACCGAGGTCGCCGAAGGCCACCCAGGCACCGCCCGCCGCGAACAGTACCAGGCTGAGCAGGCCCGCGACCGTGCCGATGGCAAAGGCGCGCTTCTGCACCGGCCCCCGCTCGGCCTTGAGCCCCAGCCAGGTCGCGCCGTGCAGGACCAGCATGGTCACCGACAGAAGACCGCACAGCAGGGCGAAGGGGGTAAACAGGCCCAGCAGGGTGCCCTCGTAGAAGGACCGCAGATCGCTATCGAGGCGGAAGGGGGCGCCGATCAGGACGTTGCCGACGGCCACACCGAACACCAGGGCGGGCACGAAGCCGCCGATGAACAGGGCCCAGTCCCAGAAGCTGCGCCAGCCGGGCGAGGGTCGCTTGGACCGGTATTTGAACGCCACGGGCCTCAGGATCAGGGCTGACAGCACCAGGAACATGGCGAGATAGAAGCCCGAGAAGCTGACCGCATAGACGAAGGGCCAGGCGGCGAAGATGGCGCCGCCGCCGAGGATGAACCACACCTGGTTGCCCTCCCAGGTGGCGCCGATGGTGTTGATCACCATGCGGCGTTCCTCGTCGGTTTTGGCGACGAACGGCAGCAGGGCGCCGACGCCGAGGTCAAAGCCGTCGGTCAGGGCAAAGGCGATCAGCAGCACGCCCAGCAGGCCCCACCAGATGACACGGAGGGTGGCGAAATCGAGAGGCAGTTCCATGACGGATCTCCGGGTCTGTCGGGTCAGGCGGTGGCGGGTTCGGTCTCGCCCGAGGGCGATCCCGGTTCGGAGTCTGAATCGCCATGTCCGGCGAAGGGCCCCTTCTTGATGGTGTGCAGGATCAGGCCGACCTCGACCACGGCCAGGGCGCCGTACAGGACGGTGAAGCCGATGATGGTGCCCCACAGCTGCGGCACGGTCAGGCTGGAGGC
>JAHJYN010000172.1 GCA_018826885.1 Alphaproteobacteria bacterium
AACGACTAAGGCCGCCGGGTTTTCACCCGACGGCCTCTGTCTGGACGAGCCCGGGAGGGGGAGGGGTCGTCCTCGCGCGCCGCGACCGGGGGAGGGGGAGGGAGGCCGCGGCGGTGATCGACAGGTGGTCTGCCCCGACTCGCCTTTCAAGCCGTCAGCTATCCGAAACGTCCTGGCCTGCCTGTGGCGCGTTGACGCGGGGCGAGGGCCGCTTGCGCGCGGGGGGCTCGTCCGCATCCGGATAGGGCTCGCCGTCGCCCGACATCAGAATGGCCATCCACCGGCTGCCCTTGAACTCAGCCAGGATGGCCATCATCAAAACCGCCAGCGGCGTTGACAGGAACATGCCGATCACGCCCCACAGCTTGCCCCACAGGGCCAGTGACAGCAGGACCACCACCGGGTCGATGTTCTGGTTGTCGCCCTGCATGCGCGGCTGGATCCAGTTGCCGACGATGAACAGCACGGCCTGCAGGCCGATCAGCAGGATCAGCGCCGGCCAGTAGCTCTCGAACTGAACCAGGGCGAACATGGGCGGGGCAAGACCCGCGACCGCGCCGCCCAGGATCGGAATGAAGCCGACCACGAAGATGACGAAGGTCCAGAACTCGGCGTTCTGCAGGCCCACAGCCCGCATCAGCACCCAGGCCACGGCGCAGATCATGATGCCGGTCACGGCCTGGACCCACAGATAGCCCTCGACCCCCGAGCGGATGCGCTGAAACACGGCGCGCGCCTCGTGTCGGGTTTCGCGGACCGGGAACATGCCGACGATCTTGCGCTGGAACCCTGCCTGGGCCGCAATCAGGAACCCGAGATAGACAAGGACGAAGAAGGCGCCGCTGGCGACGTTCTGAACCTGCAGGGCAAAGTCGGCCACATAGCTGCGCAGATCGACATCCCCGATCAGATCCATGGCCGTCGGCGGGCTGGCGATCCCGAACAGGTCTGCCAGATCCCGGATGACCTGATCGATCCGGGGGCCGAGGCGGGTGGAGACCCCCGAGGCCTCGCCGAAGAAGCCCGCCGCGCCATTCACGATGATGGCGATCGAGGCGAAGAAGCCCAGAATGACCAGAACCACAGCCGCCACACCGGCCATCCGGTCGCTCAGCACCGTATTGTCGGCCACGAACCGCTTGATGCCGTCGATCATGATCAGCAGGAAGATGGCCATGGCCAGCGGGGTCAGAATGTCCCGCAGCCAGTAGAGCGCCGCTCCACCGGCCACGGCGGCCAGCAGCACCAGCGCATTGCGCGATACGGTCGAGGTCGGCAGCGCGAGGACGGATTTCATGAGCCGGTTGTCCGGCTTCCCGGCGTTCCCGTCAATCGCGGTCTGGTCTATGTCTGGCAGCAGACATTGCGAGGACTGGGCATGAGCGCGACGGACGGGCTGTTTCTGGGGTGGACCGAAGACGACGGGGAGACCCATGCCCGGCACCTGCGGTTTGATCGCGCCAACCGCCACGGGGTGATCGCGGGCGCCACAGGCACCGGCAAGACCGTCACCCTGCAGATTCTGGCGCAGGGCTTTTCCGACGCCGGGGTCCCGGTGTTCTGCGCCGATGTGAAGGGCGACCTGTCGGGCATAGCGGTGGCGGGCACCCCCAATGAGAAACTGATCGCCCGGGCCGAGGGCATGCAGCTGGCGCTGACCCCGCGCGCCGCGCCGACGGTCTTCTGGGACCTGTATGGCGAGGCGGGCCATCCGGTGCGCACCACCGTCAGCGAGATCGGGCCGGTGCTGATGGCCCGCATGCTGGGCCTGAATGAGGTGCAGGAGGGCGTGCTGTCGGTCGTCTTCCACGTCGCGGATACCGAGGGCCTGCTGCTGCTCGACCTCGACGATCTGCGGGCCCTGCTGGTCCATGTCGGCGAGAATGCCGAGCGGATCGGGCGCGAGGTCGGCCATGTGGCGCCCGCCTCGATCGCCGCCATCCAGCGGTCGCTGCTGCAGCTGGAGCAGGAGGGCGGCAAGGCCTTCTTCGGCGAACCGGCATTGCGGCTTGAGGATCTGATCCGCACCAGTCTGGACGGGCGGGGGCAGGTCAATGTGCTGCACGCCGCGCGGTTGATGAACAGTCCGCGGCTGTATTCCGCCTTCCTGCTATGGTTGCTGTCGGAACTGTTCGAGCAGCTGCCCGAGATCGGCGATCCGGAAAAGCCGCGTCTGGTGTTCTTCTTCGACGAGGCCCACCTGCTGTTCGACGACACGCCGAAGGCCCTGGTCGACAAGGTGGAACAGGTCGTGCGCCTGATCCGGTCCAAGGGGGTCGGCGTCTATTTCGTCACCCAGAACCCGGCCGATATCCCCGACAGTGTGCTCAGCCAGCTGGGCAACCGCATCCAGCACGCGCTGAGGGCCTATACGCCGTCCGAGCAGAAGGGCCTGAAGGCCGCCGCGGGCAGTTTCCGGCCCAATCCGGCCTTCGATACGGCCGAGGCCATTCCGGCGCTGGGCGTCGGTGAGGCGGTGGTCTCGACCCTCGACGAAAAGGGCGCGCCCTCGATGGTCGCCCGCACCAAGATCCGCCCGCCCGACAGTCGGCTTGGTCCGGCCACAGAGGCCGAACGCGCGCAGGTCATGGCCGCCAGCCCCGTACGCGGCGTCTATGACACGCCGGTCGATCGGGAATCCGCCCATGAAATCCTGACGGCCCGCCATGCAAAAGCGGATCAGGCCGAGGCCGAGGCGAAAGCCGCTGCGGACAAGGCCAGGGCCGATGCGCTGGCGGCCAAGGAGGCGGAGAAGGCCCGCGTGGCCCGGGAGAAGGAAGAGACCCGCATCCGCCGCGAGGCCGAGCGCGAAGCCCGCGCCCGCGCCCCGGCCCGCCGCTCGACCCGCGAAACTCCGCTGGAGGCCGCGACCAAATCCGTGCTGCGCACCGCCGGCTCAACCCTGACCCGCGAGATCCTGCGCGGCGTCTTGGGCGGGATGCGGCGGCGGTGATCGACGCGTTCGTCGAGCGGCACGCCCTCTTCTTTGTCTTCTTCCCCTTGGTGTGGATTGGAGCCATCGTAACGGCATCCGTCGTCTTCCGCAGGCATCGCGGCAAGCGGATCTTTGCGACGAGTCCCGACGGCTGCATCTTCGAGGAAAATCGGACGTCGGGGCGTGAGCTGGGAGGCATCCGGGCGCTTGGGGGAGCATCCAACGCACTGAAAGTCTGTGTCACCCGCGATACGTTGTACGTTCTGCCGTGTTTCCCGTTCTCCCTGATGTTCATGCCCGAAATCTGGGGGCTGGACCATGAGATCAAGCTGCGCCGGATACAGACGATAGAGGATCGATCAGGACTGTTCGGCCACTCACTGGTTGTGCACCTCGCCGATGACAAACGGATCGAACTTCGACTCCGTGACCCCGACGGCTTCCAGCACGCCATCCAAGCAGCAGGGCGAACCTAGAATCGCGGCACCAGCCGCCACATCCTGAGGGGGTGGCGCACCGCGCCGGCTTCCGCGCCGGCCGCATCGCCCCGGCCCATATAGAGGTCGGCGCGGACCGGGCCGCGAATGGCCGAGCCGGTGTCGAGCGCCATGACGAGGCCGCGATAGCTGGCGCGGGCGCCGATCAGATTGCCGCCGTCGGCCTCGATCCAGACCGGCTCGCCATAGGTCCAGTGGGCGGGATCCACCGCAATGGCGCGACGTGCCGGCAGGGGAATGCCCGCCGCTCCGGCCGGATGGCCACCGTCGTCGGGATCCATGCGGAAAAAGATGTAGCGCGGATTGAGCGCCATCACCGCCCTCGCCTCAGGCCCCCGGTGGGCGGCCAGCCAGCCCCGGATGGCGTCGCCCGAGGTGCCGTTCGGCGGCAGCAGGCCCTGGTCCGCCATGGGCCGGGCGATGCCGACAAAGGGATGGCCGTTGTCGGCCGCATAGGCGGCGCGCGCCCGCGATCCGTCGGCAAAGGTCAGATAACCCGAGCCCTGGATCTGCAGGAAGAACAGGTCTTCGGCCCGCATCCAACCGAGGATTTCGTAGGATGACGCATTGGCCTCGATGGTCGCCCGGTCGTCCAGCCGGTCGCCGCGCTGCCAGCCTGCGGGCCGGGCCAGCACCGGGGCATCATAATCGGCGTCGGGGGCGCGGCGCGCCTCGTATTCCGGGGCAAAATAGCTCGTCAGCAGGGCGCGGGACGGCTCGGGGGCATAGGCCTCGACCGCCACAAACCGGCTTTCCAGAAAGGCGCGCGCCTCGCTGGGCGTCGGATTGTCGGCGACCAGCGCGCGGGCCTCGGCGCAGAGCGCCTGCGACGCGGGCTCGCGCCGGGCACTGCAGCCCGAGGCATAGGCGATCAGGGCCGTCAGATGGTCTTCCTGGTCCCAGCCGGGCAGGGCGGTGAGCGCCATCGCGCCCGAGATCGGAGACGGCGAGGTCGGAGGTGCGGGCCGGGTGACCGGAGGCTCCGGCAGGGGCGGCGCGGACGGCTCAGGCGCGCTGGCACAGGCCGAAACGACGGCGGCCAGCAGCAGGGCCGCAACCGCTTGCGCCCGACCGGCCGCCCGCGTCATGCGGTGGCGGGCTCCACCCGGGCCAGCACCCAGTTGGGGTCGCTGGCGTTCAGCGGGCGCTCGAAGGTCCAGAGTTCCGCAGTGCGACGTTCCTCGACGCGCGGCTCGGCGTCGCCGGCGCTGATGGTCTGCTTCAGTTCCGACAGGAAGCGCACCTTGGCCACGGCCTTCTCTCCCTCGACCGTCGCCAGCTCCAGATCGGCGCGCGGGACATGGGGAAATTCGACCCGTTCCTGCTCGCCGCGGGCCTCGCGGTCGGCCATGCCGGCCTCGAACGAGGTCATGACGACGGGGGTCAGGAGCGGCTTCAGGGCCTCCCGGTCGCCCTCGGCATAGCCGCGGACGATGGTCTCATGGGCCTGACGGGCCCCGTCGAGGAAGCGGTGGGGGTCAAAGGCGGGATCGCGGGCCTTCAGACCGGCGATGGCGGCAAGGGTTGCGGAATCGAGGACGGTTCCCGTCGCCGCCTGCCCGCCCTGCGGGGCATCGGCCCCCTCAGGCGTGCCCTTTGGCTTCGCACGGGCATCCTCTTCCGGCTGGCGGCCGACCTTCTTGCCCAGCACATTGTACAGCTGGAACAGCACCACGGCCGCGATCACGGCAAACAGGATGATCTGGAATTGAGGATTCACGTCGGGTCCGGGTCTGGCGCCACCGAAGGTGCGGCGCTTGACCCTGAGGATTAGGGATTGCCGGGGCCCCATGCAAGGCGGCCCGGCGGCGCGCCCCGGCCCGGCTGCCCCCCGGGGGTGTGTGACATTGCCGCCCCGCGTCCGTCATGCTAGTCGCCCCGCCTTCAGGCCGCTGCTGGGGTCTGAGCTTTCATCGATCCAGGAAGACCTGTCCGCGCATGACCGATTCCACGCCTCCCGCCCCCAATGGCGACACCCCGAACGGCTCGACCGAAACGCCGGTGCAGCCGGGCCAGCCCGCCCTGCCGGGCTTTCGCATCATGGCCCAGTATGTGCGGGACTTCTCGTTCGAGAACCCGCGCGCCCCGGAAAGCCTGAAGGTCGAGGGTCGCCCCAATATCGATCTCGGCGTCGAAATGAACGCCCAGGGCCGTCAGGACGGCCTGTTCGAGGTGGAGCTGAAGCTGTCGGTCAAGGCCACCAGCGAGGACAAGCCGGTGTTTCAGGTCGAGCTGGTCTATGGCGGCCTGTTCCAGCTGATGAATGTCGCGGAGAAGGACATCGAGCCGCTGCTGCTGATCGAATGCCCGCGCTATCTGTTCCCGTTCGCGCGCGAGACCATCGCCAAGGCGACCTCGGACGGTGGTTTCTATCCGCCCTTCCTGATGGAGCCGATCGACTTCGCCGCCATCTTTGCCCAGCGCCAGGCCCAGGTGGCGCGCGGCGCCTCGACCCCTCCCGGTCAGGCCTGAGCCTGTCTGAACGGGGCGATCAGGCCTTCAGCCAGAGCGCCTGATCCCCCAGTTCGGCGGCGACAAAGGCCGCATGGGCCTGAACCTCGGCTTCGGTCAGGCGCGGTGAGAGCGGCGAAGGTCGCGCCCCGTGGCGCCGGGGGCCATCCGGTCCGCCCGTCTCATCCGAGCGCGCGACCAGCTCCAGCGAGCGGGCCTTGCCGCCCTTCAGCTCCAGATAGACATCCGACAGCAGGCGGGCATCGATCAGGGCCCCGTGCAGGCTGCGTTCGGTCAGGGAAATCTTGAACCGGCGACACAGGGCATCCAGCGAATTGGCCATGCCGGGAAACCGCATCTGGGCCATCTGCAGGGTGTCGATCCAGCGCACCTCCTCGATCAGCAGCTGGCCGCACAGGCCCAGTTCGTGATTGATGAAGGCCCGGTCGAAGCTGGCGTTGTGGGCGATCACGGGCGCATCGCCGATGAACTCCAGCAGATCGGCCGCGATCTCGGCGAATTTGGGGGCATCGCGCAACTTCTCGAGCGTGATGCCGTGGACGGCGATGGCGCCGGCGGGAATGTCGCGCTCGGGGTGGATCAGACGGTGGAAGGTGCGGCCGGTCGGCAGCAGGTCGTCGATCTCGATACAGCCGACCTCGATCATCCGGTCACCGGTCCGGGGGTCGAAGCCGGTGGTTTCAGTATCCAGAACGATTTCGCGCGCCATGGCCCTTGATGCCGCGCTTCGCCCCGGGCTTCAATCCGTTGAGGATGAGGTCAGGCGTTCCATCAACAGGGCAACCTGCTGTCGGGCATGGGGTATGCCCTGGCCGGTATCGATCACCGCATCGGCGCGGGCGCGCTTTTCCGCATCCGGCACCTGGCGGGCGAGAATCTGCTTGAAACGGGCCTCGGTCATGCCGGGCCGGGACAGGACGCGCCGGCGTTGCTCGGCCTCGGGGGCGCTGACCACCACCACAGCCGTGACCCCGGTCCGGTCGGCCCCCGTCTCGAACCAGAGGGGAATGTCCAGAACCGCGACCGCACGACCCTCTGCCCTCGCCCGGGCGACAAAGGACTCCCGGTCGGCTCGCACCAGCGGATGGACGATGGCTTCCAGCGCTGGAAAGCCTTCGGGAGACTCCTGAAGCCGGGCCGAGAGCCGGGTCCGGTCGACCGCGCCGTCGACGAGCACGCCGGGAAAGGCCGCCTCGACGGCGTCCACCGCGGCGCCGCCCTTTTGATAGAGTGTGTGGACGGCGGCATCCGCATCCCAGACGGCAGCCCCCGCCTCTTCGAACAGGCGGGCGGTCGTGCTTTTGCCCATGCCGATCGAGCCGGTCAGCACCAGGATCTTCATGCCCGCTCTCCCAGCACCCGCAGGGCCTCGGCCCGGACATCAATGTCGGGCGGGGCGACGCCGAAGAGGGTCGTAAACGACGGCCGCGCCTGGCCGATCAGCATGGCCAGTCCGTCGACGACGGTGTGGCCCCGATCTGCGCCGGCCTGCAGGAATCCGGTCATCAGGGGCCGGTAGGTCATGTCCATCAGCACGGCACCGGGCGCGATGGCCGTCATGTCCAGCTCGGGCGGGACGCTCAGCGCATTGACGATGAGGGCGGCGTCGGAGACGGCAGGACTGCAGACCAGTCGGGCGGACACGCGGGGCTGGACGGCGGCGATCAGGGCCTCGACGCGCGCGGCCGTGCGGTTGACGATCCGCACCTCGGCAAAGACCTGCCCGAGGGCAAGCACCGCCGCCCGCGCCGCGCCGCCAGCGCCCAGCACTGTGGCGATGCTGCCCGCCATCGCCAGAGCCGGAGCCTGTTCCGCCAGCGCGGCCATCAGGCCGTCACCGTCAGTGCTGTCGGCCTTGAGAACGCCCCCCTCCTGCCAGAGCAGATTGGCCGATCCACAGGCGCGGGCCGTGTCGCTGGCGTCGTCCGCCAGGGCGAGGGCGGCTTCCTTCCACGGCGCGGTGACGTTCAGGCCGCGAAGGGCACCCGCCCGCACCCGCTGGACCAGCGCCCGGAACGCGGCCTCGTCTTCGGGCCCATAACGATCATAGACGGCATCAAGACCCACCGCCGCGAGCCAGGCCCCGTGGATCACCGGACTGAGCGAATGGGCGATCGGCCAGCCCGCAACCCCGGCCCGGATGGTCATCGGTCGATCAGGCCCTGATCCCGCAGGGCCTCCAGCACCGCCCACAGCGGCAGGCCGAGCACGGTGAAATAGTCCCCCTCGATGCGCGAGAACAACTGGGCGCCGGGCCCTTCCAGCCGGTAGCCCCCGACCACGCCGGTCAGGGCAGGACCCTCGACCTCGAGGTAGGTGGCGAGCCAGGCGTCCGAGAAGTCCCGCACGGTCAAGGCGGCGGTGTCGACGTGGCGCCAGACGACCGCTCCGTCCCGGGCGAGCGCCGCGCCAGAATGCAGATGGTGAGTCCGGCCCCGGAAGCCCCGCAGGCGCGCGGCAATGGCGTCAAGACTGTCGGCCTTGGACACGATCGCGCCCTGGTCCTCCAGAATCTGGTCGCCGCCCAGTACCAGCACCCCGGGGCGCATCCGGCTGACCGCGACGGCCTTGGCCTCGGCCAGGCGCACCGCCATATCGGCGGGCCCGAGGTCCGGATGGGACTGCCGCAGGCCTTCCTCATCCAGATCGGCGGGCTGGAGGTCGACCGTCAGTCCGACGCCCGCCATGAGGGCGCGGCGGGCCGCGCTGGCCGAAGCCAGCACCAGGGGCTGACGCTGGAATCCGGCGCTCATGACGGCATGCCCGGCGTGCGGCCCGCCTTGCCCGAGCGGCGCTCGCTCAGCAGGTTGACGATGGCCGCGGCGGTTTCCTCGACCGAGCGGCGGGTCACATCGATGACCGGCCAGCCGCGACGTTCGAAGGCCCGACGGGCCTTGATCGTCTCGTCGCGCACCGCGTCGTGATCGACATAGGAGGAACTGCGGCCGGCGTTCAGACCGTCGAGGCGGTTGCGCCGGATCTGGACCAGCCGGTCCGGCGAGACGGTCAGGCCGACGACCAGCGGCCCGTTCAGCTGAGTCAGGCGCTCGCCGTCCTCCTGACCGGGGACCAGCGGCACATTGGCCGCGCGGATGCCCCGGTGCGCCAGATAGATGCAGGTCGGGGTCTTGGAGGTCCGGCTGACTCCGCACAGCACCACATCGGCGCTCTCCAGCTGTTCCGTCGTGCCCTGGCCGTCGTCATGGGCCATGGCGAAGTCCAGCGCGCCGATGCGGTTGAAATAGTCGGTGTCCAGCGCGTGCTGGGCCCCGACCCGGGTCGACAGCGCCGCGCCCAGATAATGGGACAAGGCCCCGACCAGAGGATCGAGGGCGCCGATCTGGGGCATGTCCAGCGCGCGGCAGCCGTCCTCAAGCTGCAGACGCAGGCCCTTGTCGACCAGGGTGTGGAGGACCACACCCGGCGCCGCGGAGACTTCCTCGAGCACCCGCTCCATCTGTTTGGGCGAGCGGACCAGGGCGTAGATGTGCTCGATCGGGATCACCCCATCGAACCGGGCGGTGACCGCCTTGGCCATGGCATTCAGGGTCTCCCCGGTCGAATCGGAGACGAGGTGGACATGGAAATAGGTGGCCAGCCGGCCGGAGCCTGAGCGTGTCGGGGTCATGTCCTGTCATCGTCCGAAGCGGCGCAGGCGTCAAACCCGTTTGACCCGGCCCGGACTCCTGCGGAGCGAATCCGGGATTCCTGTGGACGAAGGGCCTCTCAGGACGGGGATCAATCGCGCGATCATGCGGGTGAAATGCCGCCTATCGCGCAGGCGCCACCGACCCGGGGGACCAATGTGAAGATCTGACGACGGTCCGGCGCCATCTGTCCCAAGGGCAAGACCGGCCGCCAGATGCCTTGGGGAAAGGTTAATGAGACGTTAATCCGCGAACAGATGATCCCCCGGGCGACGTCAGCGCAGGAGCCCGCGTGTTAAGGTTTGATTAAGGATTATCCCCGGTTTCTACAGGCCCGGGTGCGCCCTTCCGATCTGGCCCCCCATCCCTGTGAAAAGGTCGATCCGGGGCGGCAGAAACGCGGCAACTGTCCCCGTCATCCCCGGCCCTACCTTCTATCTTCACCTTCAATATCTCTATCGAGAGGAAGAGAAGCAGAGCGAGGCATTTCGCCCGCTTGAGCTCTCGGCCCGCCCGGCCTAAAGCCGCTCCATGACGGATATGCGCTTGCTTAAGGCCCTGAGGGGCGAGGTCACCGACCGGCCCCCAGTCTGGTTCATGCGTCAGGCCGGGCGCTACCTGCCGGAGTACCGGGCTTTGCGGGCCGAGGCCCCGGATTTCATTGCCTTTTGCCTGCACCCGGAGATGGCCGCCGAGGCCACGCTTCAGCCGATGCGGCGCTTTGGCTTCGACGCGGCCATCGTGTTTGCCGACATCCTGCTGATCCCGCAGGCTCTGGGCCAGAAGGTCTGGTTCGAGGCCGGAGAAGGCCCGCGACTGGGGGCCCTGCCGGATCTGGCGTCGATGCAGGCGCTGACTTCCGACGCAGGGCAGGCCCTGTCGCCGGTCGGGGAAACCCTCAGCCGGGTCCGGGCCGCGCTGGATCCCGAGCGCACCCTGATTGGTTTCGCCGGGGCTCCGTGGACCGTTGCCACCTATATGCTGGACGGGGAGACCCGGTCGATCGGCAAGGGCGAACGGGCCCAGGCGCGCACCTTCTATTACCGCGAGCCGGGGAAGGTCCTGGCCCTGCTGGACATTCTGGTCGAGGCCACGGCGCATTATCTGAAGATGCAGGCCGATGCGGGCGCCCAGGTCCTCAAGATCTTCGAAAGTTGGGCGGAGGGGCTGCCGGACGATCTGTTCGAGCTTCTGGTGCTCAAGCCCCACCAGAAACTGGTGGCCCGCGTCCGGGAGCTGGGGGTCAGTGTGCCCCTGATAGGCTTCCCGCGTGGATCGGCAGCGCTGGCCGAACGTTATGCCCATGAGTGTGACGTTCAGGCCGTGGCGCTGGATACCGCCTGTCCGCTCTCGGTTGGCCGGAAAGTGCAGGCGATCAAGCCGATCCAGGGCGCGCTGGACCCGCTGTTGCTGCGAGTGGGCGGCGAGGCGCTGGACCGCCGCGTGGACCAGTTACTCGAGGCGTGGGGCGAGGGCCCGTGGATCTTCAACCTCGGCCACGGCATCCTGCCCGATGTGCCGATCGCCCATGTCGAGCAGGTACTGAAAAGGATTGGCGCCCAATGAGCAGGTCCGGGGACAGTCAGGGCCGCCGGCTCGCCGTGGTGCTGTTCAATCTGGGCGGCCCGGACGGCCCGGAGTCCGTAAAGCCCTTCCTGTTCAACCTGTTCAATGATCCGGCCATCATCGGCCTGCCGGGACTGTTGCGGACAGCGGTCGCCCGGCTGATCTCGAGCCGCCGGGAAAAGAGCGCCCAGGCCAACTATGACTGTATGGGCGGGGGATCGCCCCTGCTGCCCGGAACCCGGGCCCAGGCCGTGGCGCTGGAGCAGGTCCTCTCGGAACGCCTGCCCGCCGACGACATCAAGGCCTTTATCGCCATGCGCTATTGGCACCCGATGACCGAGGCCGTGGCGGCCGAGGTTGCGGCGTGGGCGCCGGACGAGATCGTGCTCCTGCCCCTTTATCCGCAGTTCTCGACCACCACGACGGCCTCATCGCTGAAGCTGTGGCACGAAACCTATCGTGGGTCAGGTACCAGCCGGGCCATCTGCTGCTATCCCCGGGCCGAAGGCTGGGTCGAGGCCCAGGCCGGGTTGATCCGCGAGAGCCTGAAGACAGCGGGAAACGGGCCGGTCAGGGTCCTGTTTTCCGCGCACGGCATCCCCGAGTCGCTGGTGACGAAAAAGGGCGACCCCTATGCCGAACAGGTCGAAGCCGGGTGCCGGGCCGTCGCCGAGCGGCTTGGACTGACCGACTGGGGCCTCTGCTACCAGAGCCGGGTAGGGCCGATGAAGTGGCTGGGACCGTCGACGCCTGAAGCGCTGGAACAGGCCGGCAAGGACGGCGTCGGGGTTGTGCTGGTGCCGATTGCCTTTGTCTCGGAGCATATCGAGACCCTCGTCGAACTGGATATCGAATACCGCGAGCTGGCCGAGGAACACGGCATCCACCCCTACATCCGGGTGCCGACCGTCAGCGTGACGCCGACCTTCATCTCCGGTCTGGCCGAGGGCGTGATCGCGGCGCTTGACCGGTCGGGCACGGCGCCGTTTGGACCGGGCTGTCAGGCGGCGTGGAAGGCCTGTCCCTGTCAGGCGGAACAGCGGCTCGGGGCAGCGGCGTGAACCTGTACGATCTCGCCCGGGCCCTTCACATTCTGGCGGTGATCGCCTGGATGGCGGGGCTGCTGTTCCTGCCGCGTCTCTATGCCTATGACGCCGAACAGGCCGACAAGGCCGAGCCGTTGCGGGGCGAGATGCGCGGCCTTTTGCGCGTCTGGCAGCGGCGTTTGCTGAAGATCATCCTCAACCCCGCCATGGCGGCGACCTGGGCCTTTGGCCTGTGGCTGTTCTGGTTGCGGAGTGGCGGCGGCGAGGACTGGAGTTTCGCCCACCAGCCGTGGATGCTGGTCAAGATCGCCGGTGTGTTGGCGCTCAGCGGCTGGCACGGCTATCTGTCCGGCGAATTCCGCCGCATCCAGGCGGGCGCTTCGGTACGGACCGGGCGGTTCTGGCGGATGACCAATGAGGTCCCCTTTCTGATCGCCATCGTCATGGTGCTGTCGGTGACCCTGGAGTGGGGCACGCGCTGACGTGGCGGGCTTGACCCGGTGCGGCGGGCGTGGTTTCCGTGGTCCTGAGCCGTCCTCGCGGGCGGTGCCCTTCTCTTCCTCCTGTGTCCGCCGCTGATCGCCCTTCGAGGCCGGGCAGGCTCCGGAGTTCCCCGACTGGTCCATAAGGGCCTGACATTACTAGGTTTTTCGCTCCAGAGCATCGGTTGTTCGGGGGCTCATTCCCGTGCGAGTTCCGATGAGCGACACCTCCGACACCCCCGAGACCGAGCCCACACTGATCGATCCCGCTGTGGCCGATGCGCCGGCGACCGAGGTCGAGACGACCGAAGACGATGAGGACGAGGGCGAGGCGATCGTGCCGTCCGGCCGGATCACCCTGGCCGAGCTGAACGAAAAGACCCCGGCCGATCTGGTCGCCTTTGCCGAGCAGTTGGAAGTCGAGAACGCCTCCAACCTGCGCAAACAGGACCTGCTGTTCGCCATCCTCAAGGCCCTGGCCGAGGAAGAGGTCGAGATCATCGCTGACGGGGTGCTGGAAATCCTGCCGGACGGCTTTGGGTTCCTGCGCAGCCCGGACGCCAACTATCTGCCCGGGCCCGACGACATCTATGTCTCACCGTCGCAGATCCGCCGCTTCGGCCTGCGCTCGGGTGACACCATCCACGGAGCCGTGCGCGGCCCGCGCGAGGGTGAGCGCTATTTCGCCCTGCTCAAGGTCGACACGATCAATCTGGAGGACCCGGAACTGGTCAAGACCAAGGTCCTGTTCGACAACCTGACGCCGCTCTATCCGGAAGAGCGGCTGCACATGGAAATCCAGGACCCGACGCTCAAGGATCGCTCCGGACGGGTGATCGACATCGTCGCCCCGCTCGGCAAGGGCCAGCGCTGCCTGATCGTCGCCCCGCCGCGGGTCGGCAAGACGGTCATGCTGCAGAACATTGCCAAGTCGATCGAGGCCAACCACCCCGAGGTCTTCCTGATCGTGCTGCTGATCGATGAGCGGCCGGAAGAAGTCACTGACATGCAGCGGACGGTGAAGGGCGAGGTCGTCGCCTCGACCTTTGACGAGCCCGCCACCCGCCACGTCGCCGTCGCCGAAATGGTGATCGAAAAGGCCAAGCGTCTGGTCGAGCACAACAAGGATGTGGTGATCCTGCTGGACTCCATCACCCGTCTGGGCCGCGCCTATAACGCCACCGTTCCGTCGTCGGGCAAGGTGCTGACCGGTGGTGTCGACGCCAACGCCCTGCAGCGGCCCAAGCGCTTCTTCGGTGCGGCGCGCAATGTGGAACAGGGGGGGTCGCTGACCATCATCGCCACGGCCCTGATCGACACCGGCAGCCGGATGGACGAGGTGATCTTCGAAGAGTTCAAGGGCACGGGTAACTCCGAAATCGTCCTCGATCGCAAGGTCGCCGACAAGCGCATCTTCCCGGCGATCGATGTGCTCAAGTCCGGCACGCGCAAGGAAGACCTCATCACGCCGAAGGATCAGCTGGCCAAGACCTATGTCCTGCGCCGGATCCTCAATCCGATGGGGCCGCAGGACGCGATCGAATTCCTGCTCGACAAACTGCGCCAGTCCAAGAACAACGGCGACTTCTTCCAGTCGATGAACACCTGATATTTGCCCAGCCGCTCGCAACGCGGTTGCTCGCTGCCTGAGGGCATGTTTCACGTGAAACAGGAGGTCCCATCATGAAGGTCAATGTCGAAATCGACTGCACCCCGGCTGAGGCGCGCGCCTTTCTGGGTCTGCCGGACGTGACCCCCCTCAATGAGGCCATGGTCGCTGAAATGCAGAAGCGGATGGCTGACAATTTGGCCGCCATGCAGCCGGAAGAGCTGATGAAGACCTGGACCGGCTTCGGCCTCCAGGCCCAGGAGCAGTTCCGGCGCATGATGGAAGCCGCGACGAAATGAGGCCCGGGTGACGGATACGCTCTTTGCCCTGGCCACGCCGCCGGGTCGGGGGGCGGTGGCCGTCATCCGCCTGTCTGGACCGGACTGCGACCGGGTGCTGGCGGCCCTCGGGGGACGGCTGCCCGAGCCGAGACTCGCGGTCGTGCGCTCGCTCCGCCATCGGGGCGCGGTGCTGGATCAGGCGCTGGTCCTGCGCTTCAAGGCGCCCGCCAGCTATACCGGCGAGGACGCGGCCGAGCTGCACCTCCACGGTGGTCGGGCGGTGGTCGAGGCGGTCAGCCAGGCGCTGATCGATCTGGGTGTGCGGCCGGCCGAACCGGGCGCCTTCACCCGTCGTGCCTTCGAGAACGGCAAACTGGATCTGACCCAGGCCGAGGCCATCGCCGATCTGATCGATGCCGAAACGGCCGAACAATCGGCCCAGGCATTGGGCCAGTTGGGCGGCGCGCTGGCGGAGACCTATGCCGGCTTCCGCCGCGACCTGCTGACCGCCCTGTCACTGGTCGAGGCCGAGATCGATTTTCCCGACGAGGACATTCCCGATGCCCTGGCCATGCGGGCCGGGCCGGTACTCGACACGCTGATCACCGATCTGGAGCGGGCGCTGGCGGACGGGAAGCGGGGCGAGCGCATTCGCGACGGCTACCGGATTGTTCTGATCGGCGAGACCAATGCCGGCAAGTCGTCGCTGTTCAATGCCCTGGTCGAGCGTGAAGCGGCCATCGTCACACCGATTGCCGGCACGACGCGCGATGTGCTGGACGCCTCGCTCGTGATCGGGGGCTATGCTGTCACCCTGTCCGACACCGCCGGGCTGCGGGACAGCGACGATCCGGTTGAGGCCGAGGGCGTCCGTCGCGCCCGCGCCCGGGCCGAGGCGGCCGACCTGCGGCTGTGGGTTGTTGCGCCCGGCGATCCGGTGGGTCCTGCCGGCGCGCTGGTGCGGTCCGACGACCTGTGTGTCCGGACCAAGTCCGATCTTGGCCGCGCGGACTGGCCCGATGGGTCCGGGAAGATTACGACCCTGACCGTGTCACCGACGTCGGGAGAGGGGTTGGATGCCTTGACCGACTGGCTGTCGAACCGTCTTGCAGCGGACCTCAGCGGCGGAGATTTCCCGGCCCTGACGCGCGAACGCCACCGCCTCAGACTGGAGGAGGTGCTGGCTTCGGTGCGAGCCGGACGTCAGGCCTTGACCGTTGCGCCCGAGATGGCCGGTGAAGATCTGCGCCGGGCTGCAGCCAGTCTCGCTCGTATCACCGGTGAGATCGGAGTCGAAGATGTGCTGGGCGAGGTCTTCGCCAGCTTCTGCATCGGCAAGTAGTTTCACGTGAAACAGGCCGGGCGCGGTGGCGGAAGGGCCAGTTTTCGCCTATGTCCCCGGCCATGAACACGTTCGACGTCATCGTCATCGGGGGAGGGCACGCCGGCTGTGAAGCTGCGGCCGCCTCGGCACGCGCCGGGGCCCGGACCGTTCTGCTGACCCAGCGCCTCGATACCATCGGCGAGATGAGCTGCAACCCGGCCATCGGCGGTCTGGGCAAGGGCCATCTGGTGCGCGAGATCGACGCCATGGACGGCATCATGGGGCGCCTCGCCGATGTGTCGGGCATCCAGTTCCGCATGCTGAACCGGTCGAAGGGCGCAGCGGTACAAGGGCCGAGGTCCCAGATTGACCGTCGCCTCTATCGCGAAGCCATGCAGGCCGAACTGGCCGCTACCCCCAATCTGACCCTGATGGGCGGCACGGCCGCGCGCCTGATCGTCGACGGCGCCCGCGTCGTCGGCATTGAGACCGAGGCCGGGGAGACCGTTCGCGCCGCCGCCGTGGTTCTGACGACCGGCACCTTCCTGAACGGGGTCATCCATCGTGGCGATCTGCGCATCCCGGCGGGGCGTCATGGCGAGGCGCCCTCGACCGGCCTGGCCGCGGACCTGCATGCCGCGGGGCTGGCGCTGGGTCGGCTCAAGACCGGCACGCCCGCCCGGCTGGATGGGCGCACCATCGCCTGGGATCGACTGGAGATGCAGGCCGCGGACGCCGAGCCTGTGCCCTTCAGCTTCCTGACGGACCGGATCAGCGTGCCCCAGATCGCGTGCGGCATCACCCATACGACCGAAGAGACCCACCGCATCATCGCCGGGAACCTGGGCGAAAGCGCCGTCTATGGCGGGCATCTGTCCGGACGGGGCCCGCGCTACTGCCCCTCGATCGAGGACAAGGTGGTCCGCTTCGCCGACAAGACCAGCCACCAGATCTTCCTTGAACCCGAGGGGCTGGACGATCCGACCGTCTATCCAAACGGCATCTCGACCTCGGTCTCGGAAGCCACCCAGGACGCCTTCCTCAGGACCATTCCGGGCCTCGAGGCGGTTGAGGTGATCCGCTACGGCTATGCGATCGAGTATGACTATGTCGATCCGCGCGAGCTGCTGCCGACGCTGGAGGTCAAGGCCCGGCCCGGTCTCTATCTGGCCGGCCAGATCAATGGCACGACCGGCTATGAGGAGGCTGCGGCCCAAGGGCTGATGGCCGGGCTGAATGCCGCCCGTGCGGCCGGCGGACAGGACGCGGTGATCCTGCGACGCGATCAGGCCTATATCGGCGTGATGATCGACGATCTGGTCACACGGGGTGTGACCGAGCCCTACCGCATGTTCACCAGTCGGGCCGAATACCGGTTGAGCCTCCGGGCCGACAATGCCGACCGCCGCCTGACGCCGCTCGCTATGGAGCTGGGGCTGGCCGGTTCTGAGCGCATGCGGGCCTTCACCGCAAAACGGGCCGAGCTGGACGACGTCCTGACCTGGGCGAACGAGACCCGGTTCACGCCCGGAGAGGCCAAACGTCTGGGTATTCATGTGAACGCCGATGGCCAACGTCGGTCGGTGCAGGACCTTCTGGCCCATACCAACGTGAGCCTGGATCAGTTCCTGCCGGTGCGACCGGACCTCGCGGACGTGAGCCCCGTGGTGCGCGATCAGTTGGCCATCGAGGCCCTCTATGCCGGCTATCTGGATCGCCAGTCGGCCGATGCCGAGGCGCTGCGGCGGGAAGAGGATCTGCGTCTGCCTGCCGACCTTGACTATGCGGGCATGGGCAGCCTGTCGACCGAGGTTCGGGAGAAGCTGGCCAAGGTTCGCCCCCTCACTCTGGGACAGGCGTCGCGTATCGAAGGCGTGACGCCCGGCGCGCTCACGGCCCTGTTGGCCCATGTGAAAAAGAGCCGGGTCGCGGCGTGACGGTTCGCACGCGAGAGGAGTTCCAGACCCGCACCGGTGCCTCCGTCGACCGGATGGCCGAGCTGGACCGCTTCCGGGACATGCTGGCCGAGACCAATGCGGTGATGAATCTGGTGGGCCCGGATACGCTGCCGGACTTCTGGTCACGACACGCCTGGGACAGTGCGCAGCTGCTCGCGATGGCGCCGGAGGCCAAAACCTGGGCGGATCTGGGGGCCGGTGCGGGCTTCCCCGGTTTGATTCTGGCCATACTGCTCAAGGACAACCCCGACGCCCATATCTGGCTGATCGACAGTCTCGGCAAACGATGTCGTTTCCTGTCCGCTGTTGTTGAAACGCTGGAATTGCCGGCCACGGTGATCCACGGTCGCGCCGAAGACCAGAAGGATATCGCCGTCGATGTCGTGACGGCCCGGGCGGTCGCCCCGATGGAGCGGCTGCTCGGTTATGCACAGCCCTATATGAAACGCGGTGCACAAGCCGTGTTTCTCAAGGGGGAACGGGCGGAGGAGGAGTTGCGCGAGGCGCGGAAATCCTGGCAATTCACCCATGAACTCTGGCCGTCGCAAAGCGATCCCCGCGGCCGTATCGTCCATATCGGGAGTCTGCGCCGTGTCCGTTCTGTCTGAGACCAAGCCGGGACCGCGCGTGCTGGCGGTGTCCAACCAGAAGGGTGGCGTCGGCAAGACCACGACGGCAATCAATCTGGGCACGGCCCTGGCCGCCATCGGCGAGAAGGTCCTGATCGTCGACATGGACCCCCAGGGCAATGCCTCGACGGGGCTCGGTGTTTCACGTGAAACACGGCGCGTCACCATCTATGACGTCGTGACCGATGGTAGGGCCGTGGCCGAGGCGGCGGTCGAAACGGCCGTCCCGGGGCTCCACATCATCCCGTCGGATCCGGACATGTCGGGTGTCGAAATCGAGCTCAGTCAGGCAGACCGGCGATCCTTTCGGCTTCGCGACGCGCTTTTGGCGCATGGGCGCACCGGTCAGACACAGTATGACTATGTCCTGATCGACTGCCCGCCCTCGCTGAACCTGCTGACGCTCAACGCCATGGCGGCGGCCGATGCGGTTCTGGTGCCGCTGCAGTGCGAATTCTTTGCGCTTGAGGGCCTGACCCAGCTGATGAAGACCATTGAGATGGTCCGCCAGAGCCTCAATCCCCGTCTGGAAATCCAGGGCCTGGTCCTGACCATGTACGACCGGCGCAACGCCCTGTCGGGTCAGGTGGCCAATGATGTCCGGGCCCATTTTGGCGACAAGGTGTATGACGCGGTGATCCCGCGGAATGTGCGGGTGTCCGAGGCGCCGTCCTTCGGCAAGCCGGCCCTGATCTACGACCTCAAATGCGCGGGCAGTCAGGCCTATCTGAAGCTGGCGCGTGAAGTGGTCAAACGCGAGCGCTCCCGTCGTCTGGCAGCGGCCTGAGTAGCACAGCAGAAAGAGTCCAAGTGTCTGAACGTCAAAGAGGTCTGGGGCGCGGTCTGTCGGCCCTTCTGGGTGAGAATGTCGGGGAGCAGGCGGTTGCCGTGACCGGCGAGGGCGCGCCCGCCGGCGTGCGGATGCTGCCGATCGAGCTGCTGAGCCCCAATCCGGACCAGCCGCGCAAGCAATTCACCCCGGCCGATCTCGAGGAACTGACCGTTTCGATCCGCGACCGCGGCGTGCTTCAGCCCATTCTGGTTCGCGCCTGGCCGGGAGAGACGGACCGCTGGCAGATCATCGCCGGAGAGCGGCGCTGGCGCGCAGCCCAGGCGGCCCGCCTGACCAACGTACCGGTCATCGAGCGCCAGATGGACGATGTCGAGGTTCTCGAGGTCGCGATCATCGAGAACGTCCAGCGGGCCGATCTCAACCCGATGGAAGAGGCCAATGCCTATGCCCAGCTGATGGAGCGGTTCGGGCGCACCCAGGACGCCGTCGCCGGCGTGGTCGGCAAAAGCCGCAGCCATGTGGCCAATACCCTCCGCCTGCTGCAGTTGCCGTCTCCCGTACGCGAACATGTGATGGCCGGCCGGCTCAGCGCCGGTCACGCGCGCGCCCTGATCACGGCGCGCGACCCGGTGGCTCTGGCGGAAGAGGTTCTGGCCAAGGGGCTGAATGTCCGCCAGACCGAAATCCTGGCGCGTCAGGCAACGGAGGGCGAGCGGCCGGTGCGGCCCTCACAACGGGGTGGTGCCGCGAGCAGCGAGGCCTCGGCTGACATTGAAGCCCTGCAGCAGGATCTGGCCGACGCCTTGGGTATGAAGGTCGAGCTGGCGGATCGGGGCGGGAAGGGCGAGCTGACCCTGCGCTACGCCAGCCTCGAACAGCTGGACGAACTGTGCCGTCGTTTGATGCGCCTTTGATCGGGGGCGCGTGCTAGGGTGCGAGGATGACAGACACGCCGACAAACCCGACCGCTGAAGCCATGAAGCGGGCCCTTGCCGCCAAGAAGGCCGGTGGGGGCGGTGGTGCGGCCTCGTCCGGCGGCTTCAAACCCGCTCAGCACGAGGAGAAGAAGGTCGCGCGCCAGAGCGCGGCGGCAAACAAGCCGGCCTTCCGCAAGGCGTCCAAGCGCGGTTAAGTCTCTGAACTATAAGAATATTTCAGCTAAAGCCCCAGCCTGCGGGCCCGGGCAGAAATCTCCAGAAACAGCCGCTCGGTGATCAACCGGTCGGGCAGGCCCGTGGTCTTGGTGCGCACCTCGGCCAGCGCCACGGCCTCGGTGACCTCCTGCAGGTCGCGGGTCGACCAGACCTTCACCTGCCGCAGGATTTCAGCTTCCTGCTTCCAGAAGACCCCCGCCGCCTTGGCGGCCTCGCGCGCGCCCTGACCCGAGGCAATGGCGGCCGAGATGCGCCGCAGCCGTCCCAGATGCTGGCCCGCGGCGCGGACCGCCGCGACCGCCGCCTCGCCTTCGGCAAAGGCCCGGCGCAAGCCCCCCTGACAGGCCGCCGCCTTGCCGCCAAAGGCCTGCTGGGCCGCGTCCTGAAACGAGGCCTGGGGCTCGACCCCCAGATGGGCCTCAAGCTCGGCCTCATCGATCTGACGGCCTGAGCCCGGGCCGATATAGAGGATCAGTCGCTCCAGCTCCTGACGCATCAGGCCGCGCTCCCGCGGCAGGCGGGCGACAAACCGGTCCAGCGCCTCGCGCGTCAGCCCGACATTGTCCGCCTGCAGGGCCTCGCGCGTCATCCGCGCGACATCGCCGGTCTCGTCCTCATAGCAGACGATGCCGACGGACCCTGACTGGCTCTCGGCCGCGCGGCGCAGCGCCGAATCCCGGCCCAGATTGCCCGCCTCGATCACCCAGACGGCATCGGGGTTGTACTGGCCGTCGGCGTGGCCCTTGAGGACGGCCGCCAGCGCCTTTTCCTGCGGCACGCGCTCGCCGCCGAGGCGCAATCGCACCAGACGCCGCCCACCCATCATCGACAGGGCCGACAGGGCGTCTTCCAGCCGGCCATCGTCCGCCTCGACATCGGTCTCGGTCAGCAGGGAGACGTTGAAGGGGTCATTGAGGTCCGGGGTGACGGTCTTGCACAGCCGTTCGGCACGCTCGCCGACGCCCGAGCGGTCACGCCCGTGGATCAGGACCACCCGCACCGACGGGTCGGGGGACTTGAGGAAGCGCTCGATCTCCGGAGCCTTGGAGAGCTGCATGGCCCCGGATCAGGGGCGGGCCGGGGCGGTCGGGCACACGGCGTGGAACAGGGCCAGACGGATCCGCTGGGCGAGGGCTTCGGCGGCGCGCTCCTCAGCGTCCTCCTGGGCCGCGATTGCGGCATAGGGCTGGTCCGAAACGGCATAGGTGACCGTGACCGTCTCGCTACCGGCCAGCGCCTCGCCCCCCGACAGGGGAGTCAGCGTCCACTGACCGATGAGCGTCATCTCATAGCGGGCAGCGGTGTCGTCGATCCGTCGGCCCAGTGGCCTGCGGGACGGGTCCAGCGTCACGTCCAGCCGCCATTCGGGCGCGAGGGCGCGATCATACAGCAGGGCATCTTCCAGCCGTTCGCGCAGCCGATAGCCCAGACGGGTGTCGGGGGTTTCAACGGCAATGCGCGACAGGCCGGCCGTGGTCGCCTCGCCATACAGGGGGGTGAAGCCGCAGGCCGAAACGACCAGCATCAGGGCCGCAGCCCCGCCCAGCCACAGGCCGCGCAGGCCCCCGGTCATCCTGCCACCAGATTGACGATACGATCGGGCACCACGATCACCTTTTTGACCGACAGACCATTGGCTTCAAGGTAGGCGCGCACGGCGGGATTGGCCAGCGCCTCGGCCTCGACGGCCTTGGGATCGGCCCCGCGCGGCATGACGATTTCGCCGCGCTTCTTGCCGCCGATCTGGACGGGCAGAGTCAGCTCGTCGTCGGCCGCGAGCGCCGGGTCCCACTGGGGCCAGGGGGCGTCGAGGACCATCCCGTCCTCGCCCAGCGCCGACCAGCACTCCTCGGCCAGGTGGGGGGTAAAGGGCGCGATCAGGCGGGCGAAGGCCGACAGGGCCTCGTGCCGGGCCGCACCGCCGGCGCTTGCATGGGCGCGCAGGGTCGACAGGAAGCCATACAGTTTTGCGATGGCCGAGTTGAAGCGGAAGCCTTCGACGCCTTCGGTGACGGCCTTGATCGCCTTGTGGGTCTCGCGGCGCAGGGCCAGATCGGCCTCGCCCTGATCGGGAGCGGAGGCGTCAAAGCCGTCGAACTCGGCCCAGACGCGCTGGACGAAGCGACCGGCGCCTTCCAGACCGCCGGTGGTCCACTGGACATCGCGCTCAGGCGGGCTGTCGGACAGAACGAACAGCCGCCCGGCATCGACGCCGTGGCTGTCGAGGATCTCCTGCGGCGCCACCACATTCTTCTTGGACTTCGACATCTTCTCGATGTCGCCGATCGACAGGGTCTCGCCGGTCGACAGGCGGGTCGCGACGCGCTGGCCGTCCACGGTCTCGAGGCGGACGTCGGTTGGTTCGACCCAGGCGCCGGCCTCGGTGCGGTAGGTCTCGTGGACCACCATCCCCTGGGTGAACAGGCCGGCGAAGGGCTCCTTCACCGACATCATGCCTGCGTCCGACAGGGCGCGGCTGATGAAGCGGGCATAGAGCAGGTGCAGGACCGCGTGCTCGACCCCGCCGATATACTGATCGACGGGCAGCCAGTGGTCGGCGGCGGCCTTATTGATCGGCGCCTCCGCCTTCGGATCGGTGAAGCGGGCGAAATACCAGCTGGAATCGACGAAGGTGTCGAGCGTGTCGGTCTCGCGCACCGCCTCGGCGTCGCAGGAGGGGCAGCGGACGTGCTTCCAGCTCGGGTGCCGGTCCAGCGGATTGCCCGGTTTGTCGAACGTGACATCCTCGGGCAGCACCACCGGCAGCTGGTCAGCCGGCACCGGCACCGCGCCGCACGACGGACAGTGGATGACCGGGATCGGACAGCCCCAGTAGCGCTGGCGGCTGACACCCCAGTCGCGCAGGCGGTACAGGGTCTTGCCTTCGCCGGCCCCGGCCGCCTCGACGCGGGCAATCACCTCGGCCTTGGCGTCGGCGATCGCCTTGCCGTTCAGGAAGTCCGAATTGAACAGGGTGCCGGGCCCGGTATAGGCCTCGCCCGCCACGTCAAAGTCGTCGCCCGCGCCCTCGGGCCGGACCACCGGCAGCACCGGCAAGCCATATTTACGCGCAAACTCCAGATCCCGCTGGTCGTGGGCCGGACAGGCGAAGATGGCGCCCGTGCCGTATTCCGAAAGGATGAAGTTGGCGATCCAGACCGGGATCTCCTCGCCGGTGAAGGGATGGCGGACCTTCAGACCCGTATCGCGGCCGATCTTTTCGGCCTGTTCGATCTCGGCCTCGGACGTGCCGCCCCGGCGGCATTCGGCCACGAATTCCGCGACGGCAGGATCGGCCCCGGCCAGTTGCTTCGACAGCGGATGATCCGGCGCCAGACCCAGGAAGGACGCCCCGAACAGGGTGTCGGGTCGGGTCGTATAGATGTCGATGCCACCCTCGAACCCCTTGGGCGGGGTGCCGGCAAAGGCCCAGGTCATCTGCAGGCCGCTGGACCGTCCGATCCAGTTTTCCTGCATGGTCCGCACCTTGTCGGGCCAGCGATCCAGCGTCTTCAGCCCGTCGATCAGGTCATCGGCATAGTCGGTGATCCGCAGGAACCACTGGTTCAGCTTGCGTTTTTCGACCAAGGCGCCCGAGCGCCAGCCGCGCCCGTCGATCACCTGCTCATTGGCCAGAACCGTATTGTCGACCGGATCCCAGTTGACGACCGAATCCTTGCGATAGACCAGACCGCGCTTCAGCAGCTCCAGGAACCAGGCCTGCTGCTTGCCGTAATAGGCCGGATCACAGGTCGCGAACTCGCGCGACCAGTCCAGCGACAGGCCCAGCAGCTTCAGCTGATCGCGCATGGTGGCGATGTTGGACCAGGTCCATTCGCCGGGGTGGACGCCGCGCTCCATGGCGGCGTTCTCGGCCGGCATGCCGAAGGCGTCCCAGCCCATGGGGTGCAGCACCTCAAAGCCCCGGGCCCGTTTGAAGCGGGCCACCACATCGCCCATCACATAGTTGCGCGCATGGCCCATGTGGATGTTGCCCGACGGATAGGGAAACATCTCGAGCACATAGTATTTGGGCTTGCCGGTCGGCGTGCCGGAATCGAACGCCGGGTTGGTGAAGGCGTCAGCCTCGCGCCAGCGGTCCTGCTGGCGGGGCTCGGCGGTCTTGGGGTCGTAACGGGCCACGCGAAAGAGGGCTCCTTGAACGAGCCCGGCGCGGGCCGGGCCCGGATGCGTCGGTCGGGAGAGACGAGGCCCCGTTCAGGGCCCGTCAGATCGGGCGCGGGGGCGGCTGCCCCCGACAGTCAGCGGGCGTCGGCGAGGTTGAGCTGGCGCGCGCGCGTCAGGATCGCGTTCTCGAGGTCCGTTTCGGTCTGCGGATCGACCGGGGCGGCCGTCCACTGGCCGTCGGCGCCGCGCACCTGCTTGACCACCGACACGTTCAGGGCGTCGGCCCGAAGGCGGGTGTCGAGAATGAAGACGGTGGCCTTGAACCGCTCGTTCGGAGCGGCAGGGTCCGAATACCAGTCATAATTGATCACGCCGCCCCAGGGGTCGGCGCTGGCCAGCGGCATGAAGCTGAGCGTATCCAGCGAGGCGCGCCACAGATAGGCATTCACCCCGATACCGACGGACGGGGCGCTGGACGGCGCCGCATTGTCCGAACCGCCGATGATCGGGATCGAACTACATCCGGCCACGGCCAGGCTCGATGCCATCAGGACCATTGCTGCGCCGCGAACCACAGCCGACTGGGTGGCCATTCAGGACTCTCCGTTCAGATTCAACCTCATCGCTCCCGGACAGAAGCGTATGCGTCGCCCCGGATCACGCAGACCCGAAACTGTTCGTCCTATAGCACGGGGAAAAGGGGCAAAGACAAGGCAAAGCCGCATCCGGGGCCCGGCGCGCGACTCGCCAGCGGGGAGACGGGTTCCAGGCCGGAATTCGCGTGACGCTTGCGCCACAGGCCGCAACGGAGTCGGCCCGCGCGCAACCCTTGGCTCCGGTTTGCATTGACCGTCCATGCGGCCAGTGTCTTAGTTTCAGGTCAGAAAGCGCCGGGATCGGCTTTTGCCGGTCGCTGACGCCAATCAGAGTCGAAGGCTCGAAGGGCAGGACATGCGCCAGATGCGCACAGGACAGGACAGGACATGGCGCGCCCGCACGGGCGTGATGGTCAGCCTGTCGGTCGCTCTCGCGGTGTCGGGGGTCAGCCTGACGGTCGTGCCCGGCACCGCTGAGGCCCAGACCCGACCCGCCCCCCGTGCCCAGGCCCCGACCGTCTCGCTCAGCGAGGCGGATCGCGCAGCGCGCACGGGCCAGCGCCGCGGCCTGCGCCTGAACGAGAGCGGGCGCTGGGGTCTCGATTTCAACCTCAGCCCGCCGGTCGGCCGCGAGGCCGAATGGGGCGATGTCGAAGCCGGCGCCTATTACCGCGTCAATCCCAGCCTGCGCGTCGGCGCCTCGGCCGGTCTCGCCGTGGCCGATCCCGATCCGGCCCGGGTCCGCGAATCTGACGGCCGCGCCCAGCCGCGCGTGCGTCTCGAAAGCATTTTCCGCTTCTGAGCCCCGTCAGTCGGGGCTGAAGGCCGTCAGCACGCCGTCGATAGCGGCCAGCCCGCACAGGCCGGTACCCGTCAGAGCGGCTGCCGTCTCTGCCGTAATGCCGCCGAGGCCGTAGACCGGCAGGGGCAGGTCTGCGACGCGCCGGGTGACGTTTTCAATCCCCAGAGGGTCGCGATCCGCGCTGGCGCCGCCCGCCCGGAACACGGGGGACAGGATCACCGCATCGAGGGCAGAGAGCCCCTCAGAGGCGTTCCCGTGAAGGGCGCCGGTCAGGATCCACTCCGGGTGACGGGCTCGCAGGTCCGGGGCCCGCTCCAGATGTCGCTCGGGCAGATGCACGCCGTCGGCCCCAATGGCCCGGGCCAGATCGGCGTCCTGGCCGATCAGCAATCGCACCCCCCGGCTTGTTGTCATCCGCCGAAGCTCGCGGGCCTCATCCGCCATCCCGGGGCGGCCAAAACCGCGATAGACCACGCCGGCGCCCCGGGGCAGGCGCGCGGCGATGTCCCGGGGCCGGGGCGTGCGAACCGGATCGGTGAAGAACAGCAGCGGGGGCAAGGACGCGACACCCGGGCTGACAGCCGACGCCGCCCGGTTTAGAGCCTGTGCCGTCTGCCAGAGCTGGTTTTCGTCCGGATCCCCCGTCATGTCGTCCTCTTCGCCTGTCTCCGCCCCCGCGTCCATTGCTGAGCGTCTGGCCGCTGTCCGGGCGCAGATCGACGCGACCGCCCGCGACTGCGGGCGGGACCCGGCCGCTGTCACCCTCGTTGCCGTGACCAAGACCCAGCCCTGGGGTCGGGTGAAGGCCATACTGGACGCCGGGCAGGCGGTATTCGGCGAGAACCGGGTGCAGGAGGCCGACAGCCGCTGGGGCGCGCCCGAGGCCGCCGGCCATGCCGTCGAACTGCGGTTGATTGGCGCGCTACAGACCAACAAGGCCGAGGCGGCCCTGGCCCGCTTTGACATCATCGAGACCCTGGATCGCGACCGTCTGGCCGAGGCCCTGGCGCGGGCCGCCGACAAACTGGGCAAGCGTCCGCGCGTGCTGGTTCAGATCAATACCGGCGAGGAACCCCAGAAGGCCGGTCTTGCGCCGCGCGACGCCGATGCCTTCATCGCCCGGGCGCGCGAGGTTCACGGCCTGTCGGTCGAAGGCCTGATGGCCATTCCGCCGGTTGAGGAGGCGGCTGGCCCCCATTTCGCCCTGCTGGCCAAAATCGCCCGACGGAATGATCTGAACGTCCTGTCCATGGGAATGAGCGGCGACTTTGAGACCGCCATCCGCTTTGGTGCCACCCATGTGCGGCTGGGCACGGCCCTGTTCGGCCCTCGCGACACCGACTGAACGACCGGAAAACGCAGGCCTGCCCTTGGCGTAGGGCCCGACGCTCGCCATTGTCGTTCCATGCCCACGTCCAAGACCCTGCTGATCATCGACGACGACGACGACCTTCGCGAGGCGCTGGCCGAGCAACTGGCCCTGCACGAGGAGTTCGTGCCGCGTCAGGCGGCCAACGCCACCGACGGCATCCGCATGGGCCGCGACTCCCGGATCGACCTGATCCTGCTGGATGTCGACCTGCCCGATATGGACGGGCGCGAGGCCTGCCGCCTGTTGCGCAAGGCCGGGGTCTCGACCCCCATCATCATGCTGACCGGCCAGACCTCGGACTCCGATACGGTTCTGGGTCTCGACGCCGGGGCCAATGACTATGTGGCCAAGCCCTTCCGGTTTGCCGTGCTGCTGGCCCGCATCCGCGCCCATCTGCGCAGCCACGAACAATCCGAGGACGCCGTTTTCCGGATCGGCCCCTATGAGTTCCGCCCCGCCGGCAAGATGCTGTCGGCATCCGAAGGCCGGAAGATCCGGCTGACGGAGAAGGAAACCAATATTCTGAAATACCTGTACCGCGCCGGCGCCAAGGCCGTCTCGCGTGAGGAACTGTTGACCGAGGTCTGGGGCTACAATGCCGGGGTCACCACCCACACGCTCGAGACCCACATCTATCGCCTGCGCCAGAAGATCGAGCCCGAACCCGGGCAGGCCCGCATCCTCGTGACCGATCAGGGCGGTTATCGGCTACAGCCGTAGGCGTTACCCCGGACGCCACTCGCTGAGCACAGTGCCGGAGCTGCCATCCTCGAAGGCGACGCGGTCCAGCTGGACGGCGGCGATGCAGACCGGGCGCTGGTCGATGCTGGCGGCGCGGCAGCGGATGGCGCGACCGTCCGGGAAGCTGGCGAAGCGCCCCTCCAGAACCACACGATAGCCCCTGGGCGAGGGCACCGGGGCGCGGTCATCCTCGCCCCTGAGGGTAAAGCGGTAGGCCTGCCCGTCGCGACGGCCCAGACGCGAGCTGTCGGTTTCGTGGACCGAGGCCAGGCCGACGGTCTGTGGATCCGCCTGTCCGGCACCGCCGCCCAGAGGGTCGCGCGCAATCGTCTGCGGGCAGGCCTCGCTGCCCAACCAGGGGCGGCTGACCCAGAACCCCTCGACCGCTTCCCAGCGATCGCCGGCGCCCGAACTGGTGATCAGGGCTGTGTCCGACCAGTCGTCCGGCGTCAGCGACAGGCGCAGGGTCCTGTTCTCCGGACCCCACGTGAGCGACGGCAGACCGGCGTCGGGGGAGCGGGCCGTGCCCTCCGCGTCGGAAGGCGTGGCCGAGACCGCAGGCTGCGGACGTCCGCAGCCGAAGGGCAGGCGGATGGCAAAGGTGCGGCCGACCAAGGGGTCCGGTCCGCTGGCGGTCGTGCCGATGGCATAGGCCGACCCGGCCCGTGATATGGCGCCCAGAAAAGCCGACCGGTCGAGCGTGGTCGGGGTCGCAATATCCGGCTCGGGCACCGGCGTCTCGACGATCGGTTCGGCATCGACGGGCTGTTCGCGCGGTTCGCGATCGCACTGGGCCAGACCCAGAGCCATCACGGACGCCATCGCCAGGCGGGTGACAGGCATATCGCGGATCGATTTCATCGTGTCATTCCCAAGCATCCCAAGGCTTTAGCACAGTCTGACTTCAAGACGAATTTCCGTGAGCCGTATTGACGCCGGCCTCGGGGGCGCGTCTTCAGGGATGGATGAGTCTTGATCAGATCATAGCCCTTGGCGTCCTTGTGACCGTGGTCGGCGTGCTGATCCACGGCCGGGTTCGCGCGGATGTCGTGGCCCTGGCCGGGGCGGCGGTGCTGCTGCTGCTGGGCGTGGTCCGGCCCGTCGAGGTTCAGGCGGCCTTTGCCAGCCCGGCCGTCATCGCCCTCGCCTCCCTGTTCGTCATTGCCTATGCCATTGAGCTGTCAGGCCTGCTCGGACTGCTGATCCGGCAGGCGACCAAGCTGTGCGCGCGGCTGGGCGAGGCAGGCCTGTGGATCGTCATGATGCTGTGCGGCGCGGCTTCGGCCCTTCTGAACAACACGCCGATCGTGGTGCTGGCGGCGCCGGTCATCAAGGACGTGGCCGGAACGCTGAATCGCTCGCCCAAGCGCTTCCTGATTCCGCTCAGCTACATCAGCATCATGGGCGGATCTTGTACCCTGATCGGCACCTCAACCAATCTGTTGGTCAATGACATGGCCAGAAACGTCGGACAGCCGGTCTTCACCCTGTTCGAGATCACGCCGGTGGGCCTGGCCATCGCCGTCTGTGGGGCGCTCTGGCTGTATTTCGTGGGTGCGCGTCAGCTGGGCCGCGCGGTTGCCGACGATGAGGCCGAGGCGCTGCGCCGCAAGCGCGCCGAGGAGGCTCGGATCGAGGCCGAGACCCAGAGAGCGGCGCGGCGCTTTCGCCTGCCGTTCAACCTGCCGCGTCTCGGCGAGCCCCGTCCGTTGGACAACGGGTCTGGCGACGCTCAGCTGGGGGACCTCAAGCTCTATGCGGCCGCCGACCGGCCGCTCGACTTCAAACGGGCCATGGTGTCGCTGAGCATCTTTGTGGCGGTCGTGCTGGCGGCCGGCATGGGCTGGATCCCGATCGCGGCGGCGGCCTTTGGCGGCGCTGTGGCGCTGATCCTGTTACGGATCCTGACAGCGGAAGAGGCCTATTCCGGCCTGCGGCCCGACATACTGCTGCTGATCGCGGGCATGGTCGTGCTCGGCATCGCCATCGAGGTCACCGGTCTCGGCCAGAGCGGGGCCACCCTGCTGATCGACGTCATTCGCCCGTTCGGCCCGCTGGCGGCGCTGATCATCCTGTACGGCGTGACCCTGTTCGCGACGGAACTGTTGTCCAATGCCACGGTCGCCGTCCTGATCACCCCGGTCGCAGTGGCCCTGGCCGTCAGCCTCGGCGTGGATCCCCGCCCGTTCCTGGTGGGGGTAATGATGGCGGCGTCAGCGGCCTTTGCCACGCCGTTCGGCTACCAGACCAATGTCTTGGTCTATCAGCTGGGTGGCTACAGCTATATGGACTTCGTCCGCATCGGGGTGCCGCTCAATCTGATCACCTGGGTCGCGGCCATGGTCGCCATCCCGATCTTCTTCCCGTTCTGACGCCCTAGACGTCCAGATCGACGCTGACCGGCGCGTGGTCGCTGGGCCGCTCCCAGGCGCGCACCGGCTCGTGAATGCGCGCCGAGCCGGGCACCACGGCCGGGGTCAGGCCCGGCGACGTCCAGATGTGGTCGAGGCGCAGTCCGCGGTTCGACTTGCGGAAGTCCTGGGCGCGGTAGCTCCACCAGCTGGCCAACTTTTCCGGTTCAGGGAAGGCGTCGCGGATCACATCGCTGAACCGCCCGGCCGCCTGCAGCCGCGTCAGGGTCTCGATTTCGACCGGCGTGTGGCTGACGACCTTCAACATATAGCGGTGGTTCCAGACGTCGAACTCGCCCGGCGCGATGTTGAAATCCCCGGCCAGCAGCAGGGGCGCGTTCGGATCGCGGCGCCCGACCTCTGCGGTCAGCCGTTCGTAGAAGTCCATCTTGTGATCGAATTTCGGATTGAGCGCCCGGTCAGGCAGATCGCCGCCCGCCGGGATGTAGAAATTCTGGATCTCGACGCCCCGGACGGTGGCCGAGACGCAGCGCGCATGGCCCTCCCGGCACAGGCCCAGGTTCGGCGCCGCGTCCAGCGGCAACCGACTGGCGATGGCCACCCCGTGCCAGCCCTTCTGGCCCCCGATCTTCAGATGGGGCAGCCCCATCTCCTCGAACGCCCGCACCGGAAACTGGTCGTCGGTGCATTTGATCTCCTGCAGCAGCAGGACGTCGGTGGCGCTCTCGCTCACATAGCGCGCCACCTGATCGATGCGCAGGCGGACGGAATTGATGTTCCAGGTGGTCAGGCGAAGGGTCATGCGCCCGCCTTAGCAGGGGTTGGTCAGCCCGCGCAAAAAAACGCCCGGCTATCAGACCGGGCGCTTTCAGAGGTGTCTCTGCCGCAGGGAGGGGGATGACATCCGTAGCGGTCAAATGGCTGCTGCCAGCCTGTTGTCATTATGCAACGTCAAACCGAAAACGTCAAACCCGCGTTACAGCGGCGCCTCCTGTGGCGGTCCCGACACGATTCGTCGATCAGGCGTTTGCGTCAACGATTGCGTCCGGGGCGGCGGGTCGGGTCACGCAGCTGGAACAGGCTGCTCGACAGACCGCTCGCGGGTCGGAGCGTCGTCAGCTGGGTGCGGGTCCGGGCCCCCTGGGCGTCGATCACGGTCCACTCCTGCAGCCGCATGGGGTCACCGGCAAAGGCCAGGGTGACTGCGCCGTCGTTCGGGCGGCGGGAGTCGCGCGCCACGAGGGCAAAGGCCCCGGACTCCCGACGGACGACCCGGTCGATGCGCACGCCCTGGTCGAGCCGGACCTCGCGCGACAGGAAGGTCGACAGCGGCGTCTCGCTGAGCGGGACCTGTCGGAACACCTCGAGGCGCGGGTCATAGCGCATGACATTGTTGCCGTCCGAAACGACCAGCAGGCCCTCGGGATTGGTGTATTCGAAGCGCATCTTGCCGGGGCGCTGCAGCCAGAACCGGCCCGTGCGGCGCTGACCGCCCGCGCCCGTCTCGACAAACTCGCCCTGGGCCGCGGTCAGGCCGCGCAGATAGGTCTGGGCGCGGGCCACCACGGCCTGGTCCTCGGCCGACAGGCCCGCCTGGGCCATGACAGAGGGTGCACTGACCAGCAGGCCGGTCACGCCGAGCGCAGCGCCGAGGCCGAAATCGCGGCGGGACAGGATGTGAGGCGTCGTCATGAAATCCATCCTTGAAAGTGAAGCGGATCGAGGCTCGACCATCCCCGGTCCACATGGCGCGGTCATGGCTCCAGCCTGACCATATTCCGGCGCTGCGATGAAGCCCCGTTCATCGGAAACAGGGCGTGGCGCCGCTCCGGCCCCGATCAACGCGTCCCACGCCCGCGGGTTCATCCCTCAAGCAGCGAGCGACCGCGTCGCGAGCGTCAGGGCCAAAAGCCGCCCTCAAGCAGCGAGGCTCCGCGAGCCGAGCGTCAGGGCCACTCCTAAAGAGGCGGCGGTCCGGCCAGCACATCGCGCTTGCCGGCATGGTTGGCGGGGCTGACCACGCCTTCCTGCTCCATGCGCTCGATCAGGGTGGCGGCGCGGTTATAGCCGATCTGCAGGCGGCGCTGGACATAGGAGGTCGAGGCCTTGCGGTCGCGGGTGACCACAGCCACCGCCCGGTCGTACAGGTCATCGCCGGTCCCGCCGCCGTCGTCGCCGCCGTCGCCGCCGTCTCCGTCCGGCTCGTCGGTGATCAGGTCCAGATAGTCGGGCGCTCCCTGCGCCCGCAGGTGGGCACAGACTTCCTCGACCTCGCGGTCGGTCACGAACGGGCCGTGCAGGCGGGTGATGCGGCCACCGCCGGCCATATAGAGCATGTCGCCCTGGCCCAGCAGCTGCTCGCCGCCCTGTTCGCCGAGGATGGTCCGGCTGTCGATCTTGGACGTGACCTGGAAGGAAATGCGGGTCGGGAAGTTCGCCTTGATCGTGCCGGTGATCACATCGACCGACGGCCGCTGGGTGGCCATGATCAGGTGGATACCCGCCGCGCGGGCCATCTGGGCCAGTCGCTGGACCGCGCCCTCGACGTCCTTGCCCGCCACCAGCATCAGGTCGGCCATCTCGTCCATGACCACCACCAGATAGGGCATGGGTTCGGGCCGGATCTTCTCGGACTCATAGACCGGACGGCCCTGTTCGTCGAAACCGGTCTGGACGGTGCGCTCGAAATGCTCGCCCTTCTCCTGGGCTTCCCGGGCACGGGCATTATAGCCGGCGATGTTACGCACCCCCAGCTTGGACATGCGGCGATAGCGGTCTTCCATCTCCCGGACCGTCCATTTCAGCGCCACGACCGCCTTCTTGGGGTCGGTCACCACCGGGCTGAGCAGGTGGGGAATGCCGTCATAGACGCTGAGCTCCAGCATCTTGGGGTCGATCATGATGAAGCGACATTCGTCGGGGCTCAGCCGGTACAGGATCGACAGGATCATGGCATTGACCCCGACCGACTTGCCCGAGCCGGTGGTCCCCGCGATCAGCAGGTGCGGCATGCGGGCCAGATCGGCGACATAGGGCTCGCCCCCGATGGTCTCGCCCAGTGCCAGCGGCAACAGATGGGCGGGCTTGTCATATTCGCCCGAGGCCAGCAGGTCGCGCAGGTACACCGTCTCGCGCTTGGCATTGGGCAGTTCGATGCCGATGGCGTTCCGGCCCTGAACCACACTGATGCGACAGGCGCGGGCCGACATGGAGCGGGCAATGTCGTCGCTCAGTGCCACCACGCGTCCATGCTTGACGCCCGGGGCGGGCACCAGTTCGTACAGCGTAACCACCGGGCCCGGCCGGATCTGGTCGACCGTGCCACGGACGCCGAATTCCTGCAGCACCTCTTCCAGCAGGCGAGCGTTCTGCTTCAGGGCAGCCTCGTCGACGGCGCCGACGCGTTTTTCCGGCTTGGCCAGCGTGGCCAGCGACGGCAGGTCAAAGGCGCCCGGCGGTCGCACGAAGTCAAAGGTCCGCTGGTCGACATCGGCGTCCTTGCGGGCGGCACGGGTCGCCTTGGTCGGGGCGACGCGCGGCTCGGATATGTCGGTCGTGCGGGCCGCAGCGGGCGCGGGCTGCGGTGCGGGCGGGGCC
>JAHJYN010000173.1 GCA_018826885.1 Alphaproteobacteria bacterium
AACTCCCTGAGATCGTTGGTGTAGCCCAGCATCCAGGCAATCAGAGTAGCCCCGGCGACAAGGCCCACGCCCCACCGGATCAGCGTACGCGACCCTACCAGCCCCTGAATATCTGCCTCGTCAAGCTCACCGAGCTTGCCGGGCGTGGCCTCCGCCTGCCACTCGTCATTGTCGTCCGGCGTGGCGAATTCTCCGGCCCGCGCCCGGCGGGCGATATCACGGGCCGCGACGATCTGCTCCTCATAGGCCACCACCCGGATCCCGCCGAGGGCCAGCTGCACATGGGGCAACATGGTGGCCATGTCGCGATCCGGTAGCCAGGCGTGGATGCCGTGTCGGCGCAGCAGGGCGACCAGCAGTTCCGCCTCGGCCACCGTCATAAACCGGGCGACCTCATATTCCTCGGCCATCCCGCCCCTCCGACATTGCGCCCCCTACAGATCCAGCAGGAAGCGTTGCGGATCCTCGAGGTGTTCCTTGATCCGGACGAGGAAGGTCACGGCCTCCTTGCCGTCGACGATGCGGTGATCGTAGCTGAGGGCCAGATACATCATCGGGCGGATCTCGACCTTGCCGTCGATGGCGACCGGCCGCTGGACGATGTTGTGCATGCCGAGGATGCCCGCCTGGGGCATGTTCAGGATGGGCGTCGACATCAGCGAGCCATAGACGCCGCCATTGGTGATGGTGAAGGTGCCCCCCTGGAGCTGGTCCAGCGTCAGGTCGCCGTCGCGGGCGGCGCGGCCCAGATCGCCGATGCCCTTTTCGATGCCGGCCAGGGACAGGACGTCGGCATCGCGCAGGACCGGCACGACCAGACCCTTTTCGGTGCCGACAGCGACGCCGATGTCATAGTGGTTCTTGTAGATGATGTCGGTGCCGTCGATCTCGGCGTTGACGGCCGGCAGTTCCTTGAGCGCCGCGATCGTCGCCTTCACGAAGAAGCTCATGAAGCCCAGCTTGATGCCGTGGTGCTTTTCGAAGGCGTCCTTGTAGCGGTTGCGCAGGGCCATGATCGCCGACATGTCCACCTCATTGAAGGTGGTCAGCTGGGCGGCGGTGTTCTGCGATTCCTTGAGCCTGCGGGCGATGGTCTGGCGCAGGCGGGTCATCTTGACCCGCTCCTCGCGCGGCTGGTCGGCGCGCGGCGGAGCCGCAGGCGCCGCCTTGGCCGGAGCCGCGGCGGCCGGAGCCGAAGCCTGCGGCTGGGCGGCGGCCTTCAGCGCATCAGCCTTGGTGATATTGCCCTTGGGCCCGGTGGCCTGGATGGACTTGGGATCAAGGTTGTTCTCGGCCACCACGCGCTGGACGGCGGGCGACAGATGCGGATCGTCCGAGCCCGAAGCGGCCTTGGCCGGGGCGGCCTCAGCCTTGGGGGCTGCGGCAGCAGCCTCGCCCGAGGCGGCGATCTGGCCAATCACCTGACCGGGGGTGACGGTCGAGCCGGCCTCGGCCGAAATGGTCAGGACGCCATCGGCCGGGGCGCTGATTTCCACGGCGACCTTGTCGGTCTCGATCTCGACCAGCAGCTCATCCTTGGACACGCGGTCGCCGGACTTCTTCTGCCAGGTTCCGACCGAGCCCTCGGCGACGCTTTCGCCCATGGTCGGCACCTGAACGGGGACCGAGGCGTCGCCGTCGCCCTTCGGGGCCGCGGCGACCCTGGCTTCGTCGGCCTTGGGGGCCGTCTCTCCGGCGGGGGCGGCAGCGCCCTCGGTCACCTTGCCGAGCACAGCGCCGGGGGTGACGGTGTCGCCGGCGGCAAAGGCGATTTCGCCGAGCGTACCATCGGCGGGCGAGACGACCTCAAGCGAGACCTTGTCGGTTTCCAGTTCGACCAGCAGCTCATCGCGCTTGACCGGGTCGCCGACCTTTTTGGTCCATTTGGCGATGGTGGCCTCGGCGACGGATTCACCAAGGGCGGGGGTCAGGATATCAGCCATGTCAGTTCCGGTTCCGGATAAGCAGGGGTCAGTTCGGGGTGGCGAGAGCTTCGGCGAGGAAGGCGTCGAGCTCGGCCTTGTGGCGGCTCATCAGGCCCGCCGCCGTCGAGGCCGAGGCGGGACGCCCCACATAGCGGGCGCGCTTTGCCTTCACATCGAGACGGTCGAGCGTCAGTTCAAGCCACGGATCGACGAAGGTCCAGCCGCCCATGTTCTTGGGCTCTTCCTGGCACCAGATCAGTTCGGCGCCGGGGAAGCGGGCCAGTTCGGTCATCAGCGACTTCATCGGCCAGGGATAGAACTGCTCCAGCCGCAGGATGTAGATGTCGTCGACCGGCTTGCCGTCCTTGAAGGCCGCCTCGCGCGCTTCCAGCAGGTCGTAATAGACCTTGCCCGAACACAGGACGACGCGCCGGATGTCGGCGTCGGGCTTGAGCGTCATGCCCGCTACATCGGGCCGGGTCTGGGCGTCGTCGTGCAGCACGCGGTGGAAGGAGGAACCCTCCGCCAGATCGGCCAGGGTCGAGACCGCCTTCTTGTGCCGCAGCAGCGACTTGGGCGTCATCAGGATCAGCGGCTTGCGGAACGGCCGGTGCATCTGGCGACGCAGGATGTGGAAATAGTTGGCGGGGGTGGTGCAGTTGGCGACCTGCATATTCTCTTCGGCGCAGGCCTGCAGGAAGCGTTCGAGGCGGGCCGAGGAATGCTCCGGGCCCTGACCTTCATAGCCGTGCGGCAGCAGCATGGTCAGGCCGCACATGCGCAACCATTTGCGCTCGCCCGAGCTGATGAACTGGTCGATGACCACCTGGGCGCCGTTGACGAAGTCGCCGAACTGGGCCTCCCACATGACCAGGGTATTGGGATCGGACAGGGCATAGCCGTATTCGAAGCCCAGCACGGCCTCTTCCGAGAGGGCCGAGTCGATCACCTCGAAATGGGCCTGGCCGTCACGCAGATTATTGAGCGGGACGAAGCGTTCTTCCGTGGTCTGATCAATGATGCCGGAGTGACGCTGGCTGAAGGTGCCCCGCACAGAATCCTGACCCGACAGGCGGACGGGGAAGCCTTCGTCCAGCAGGGTGCCAAAGGCGAGGCTTTCGGCCGTGGCCCAGTCCAGGTCCTGACCGGAGTCGATCATCTGGCGACGTCCGTCGAGGACCCGACGCAGGGTCTTGTGCACATCAATGCTGTTGGGGGCGGTCGTCAGACGGGTGCCGATCTCGCGCAGGCGCGCTTCGGGCACAGCGGTTTCGCCGCGCAGTTCGTCGCCTTCGGGCTTGCCGATGCCGTGCCACTGGCCGTCCAGCCAGTCGGCCTTTTCCGCCTTGAAGGTCTTGCCGGCCTCGAACTCGGCATCGAGGAACTCCTCGAAACGGGTGACCTCGGCCTCGACCTCGTCGGCGGTGATGACCCCCTCGCCGACCAGGCGCTCGGCATAGAGCTCGCGCGCCGACTTCTGGGCCCGGATCTTGGAGTACATGAGGGGCTGGGTGAAGGTCGGGTCGTCGCCTTCATTGTGGCCAAAGCGGCGGTAGCAGAACATGTCCACCACCACATCCTTGTGGAATTTCTGGCGGAACTCGGTGGCCACCTTGGCGGCAAAGACGACGGCCTCGGGATCGTCGCCGTTGACGTGGAAGATCGGCGCCTGGACCATCAGGGCGACATCCGACGGATAGGGCGAGCTGCGGCTGTTGCGCGGGCTGGTGGTGAAACCGATCTGGTTGTTGACCACGAAATGGATGGTGCCGCCGGTGCGGTAGCCCTTCAGCCCCATCAGGGCGAAGCATTCGGCGACCACGCCCTGGCCGGCGAAGGCCGCATCACCGTGGATCAGCAGGGGCAGGACCTTGGTGCGGTCGAGCGCCCATTCCGCCTCGGGCTTGCCGGCATTGGCCTCCCGGATATCAAACGCCTGCTTGGCGCGGGCCTTGCCCAGCACCACCGGGTTGACGATCTCGAGGTGACTGGGGTTGGCGGTCAGCGACAGGTGAACCCGGTTCTCGTCAAACGACCGGTCCGAGCTGGCGCCCATATGATATTTGACGTCGCCCGAGCCCTCGATGTCCGACGGCATGGACGAGCCGCCCTGGAACTCGTGGAAGATGGCGCGATAGGGCTTGCCCATCACGGCCGACAGGACGTTCAGGCGCCCGCGGTGGGCCATGCCCAGCACGATCTCGTCGACGCCCAGATTGCCGCCGCGCTTGATCACCTGTTCCAGCGCCGGGACCATGGCCTCGCCCCCGTCCAGGCCGAAGCGTTTGGTGCCGGGGAAGCGCTTGTGCAGGAAGCGTTCGAAGGTCTCGGCCTCGATCAGCTTGTTGAGGATGGCCAGCTTGCCCTCGCGGGTGAAGGCGTTCTCCTCGTATTTGTCCGGCCCCTCGATGCGCGCCTGCAGCCAGGATTTCTCCTCGGGCTCGGC
>JAHJYN010000174.1 GCA_018826885.1 Alphaproteobacteria bacterium
GCCCAGTGGGGCGACGAAGGCAAAGGCAAGATCGTCGACTGGCTGTCGAACCGGGCCGACTGGGTCGTGCGGTTCCAGGGCGGTCACAATGCCGGTCACACCCTGGTCGTCGGTGATGTCACCTACAAGCTGAGCCTGCTTCCGTCGGGCGTGGTGCAGGGCAAGCCGTCCGTGATCGGAAACGGTGTGGTCATCGATCCATGGGCGCTGCGCGACGAGATCGCGCGGATCGAAGCGCAGGGCGTGAAGATCACCGCCGAACTGCTGACCATTGCCGAGACGGCCTGTCTGATCCTGCCACTGCACCGGGATCTGGACCAGGCGCGCGAGGCGCAGGCGGGCACGACCAAGATCGGCACGACCGGGCGGGGCATCGGTCCGGCCTATGAGGACAAGGTCGGACGGAGAGCGATCCGCGTCGGTGACCTGACCGACCCCGACGCGCTGGATGCCAAGATCGACCGCCTGCTGGCGCACCACAATGCGCTGCGGAAGGGTCTGGACCTGCCCGAGGTGGATGTGCCCGGGCTTAAGGCCGATTTGCTGGCCATCGCGCCCGAGGTCCTGAAATATGCAGGCCAGCCGGTGTGGCGCCTGCTGGATCAGGCCCACCGCGACGGCAAGCGCATCCTGTTCGAGGGCGCGCAGGGGTCGCTGCTGGACGTGGACCACGGCACCTATCCCTATGTGACCAGCTCAAACACGGTGGCCGGACAGGCGGCGGCGGGCTCGGGCCTCGGGCCGCGCTCGGTCGGTTATGTGCTGGGGATTGTGAAGGCCTATACGACCCGGGTCGGTGAGGGGCCGTTCCCGACCGAACTGTTCGACGAAGACGGCCGCCGGATTGCGGAACGGGGCCGGGAGTTCGGCACAGTCACCGGCCGCCCCCGGCGCTGTGGCTGGTTTGATGCGGTGCTGGTGCGCCAGTCGATCGCCATCAACGGCATGCACGGGATCGCCCTGACCAAGCTGGATGTGCTGGACGGGTTCGAGACGTTGAACATCTGCACGGGCTACCGGATCGGCGGCGAGACGCTGGACTATCTGCCTGCCGGACTGAAGGCGCAGGCCGAGGTCGAGCCCATCTATGAGGCGGTCGAGGGCTGGTCCGAGAGCACCCAGGGCGCGCGCTCGTGGAAGGACCTGCCGGCGGCGGCGATCAAATATGTGCGGCGGATCGAAGAGCTGATCGGGGCCCCCGTGGCACTGCTGTCGACCAGTCCGGAGCGGGATGACACCATCCTGATGCAGGACCCCTTCCACGGCTGAAGGCAAGTCCCGCATTTCAATGGGGCTTTAACGCGTTGCGGCTAGGTATGGGGGGTTCGTTTTGCGAGGTCCCTGCGTGCTGATTCCCGACAGACGATTTCTGGCGCGTCTTGAGCCTACTGTCGGCCGGGTGCTGATCGTGGATCCCAATGCCCATGCCGCACGCCTGATCACGGACCTGATGAAGGGACTGGGCGCGCGGGAAGTTGTGGTCGAGCCCAGCGAGGCGCGCGGTCTTCAGGTGGCCGGTGCACTGGATCCGGGGCTGATCTTTACCGAGCGCGGGGGGCCCGGTCTGGATGGCGAAAGCTTTACCCGGACGCTGCGCCGCTCGCATATGGCCTGCCGACGGGTGCCGGTGATCATGGTGACGGCCGAGGCGACGGCCACGACCATCAAGGGCGCGCGCGACGTGGGCGTTCACGAGTTTCTGCGCAAACCCTTCACCAGTGCCGACCTGATCAAGCGGGTCGAGAATGTCGCTCTGAAGCCCAGAGACTGGGTGGAAGGTGTCAGCTATGTCGGACCGGATCGTCGCCGCTTCAACTCGGGTGAGTACTCAGGGCCCAGCAAGCGCAAGAGCGACCGCGCCATGGGGGCGGAGGCGGAAGCCATCGCCATCCGCGATCAGGCCATGAAAATCCTCGCGGCGGCGCTGGATCAGTTCGACAACGATCCCCCCCAGGCTGTGCGGGCGATCCGTCAGCAGGCCGAGACGCTGAAGGCGCTGGCGCTCAAGGTCGCCGACAGCCGGCTGGTCGTTGCCGTCGGCGCGCTGGAGGTTACCCTGGCGCAGGGCGGGACGACCAAGGCGAACGTGGCCGCACCCATCGGCCAGCTTCTGGCCCTGCCAAAGCCGGTCGAGGCGTTGAAGAAGGCCGGATAGGCGCGGCGGTGATGCCGATCAGGCGTCGACCAGATTACGCTCGGTCGCCGCGGCCTGCATGGCCTTTTGCAGCTTTTCGAACGCCCGCACCTCGATCTGGCGCACGCGCTCGCGGCTGACGCCGTATTGGCCGGCGAGTTCCTCGAGCGTGACCGGATCGTCCTTGAGGCGACGCTCGGTCAGGATGTGCTTTTCGCGATCCGTCAGCTCTTCCATGGCTTCCTGAAGCAGGCCCATGCGCAGGGACTTTTCCTCGCTGTCGGCGAGGGCGGTCTCTTGCGAGACAGCCGTATCGTCGGACAGCCAGTCCTGCCATTCGCTTTCGCCGTCCGCGCGGAGCGGCGCGTTCAGCGACGCGTCTCCGCCGAGGCGGCGGTTCATATTGGTGACCTCCTCTTCCGACACGCCAAGCTTGGTGGCGATGGCGGCGAGGTGTTCGGGGTGCAGGTCACCGTCCTCGAAGGCCGAGATCTGGCTCTTGGCCTTGCGCAGGTTGAAGAACAGCTTCTTCTGAGCGGCTGTCGTGCCCATTTTGACGAGCGACCAGCTGCGCAGGATGTATTCCTGGA
>JAHJYN010000175.1 GCA_018826885.1 Alphaproteobacteria bacterium
AATCAGTGGACGGAATTCCGGCGCCCCTCTTGCCATGAGGGCGCACGCCGGGGCTATAGCATTCAAATGACCCCGATCACCACCAATCCAGCCCTTGTCGACTTCTGTGCGGAACTGGCCAAGGCGCCGTTTATCGCCGTGGACACCGAGTTCATGCGCGAAACCACCTATTGGCCCCGGCTGTGCCTGATCCAGGCGGCGTCGGCAGATGTGTCGGGGATCATTGATCCCATGGCCGAGGGTCTGGACATGGAGCCCTTCCTCGACCTGCTGCGGGATCCTGCGATCATCAAGGTCTTCCACGCGGCCCGGCAGGACATCGAGATCTTCGTGCGGCTGGGCGCCATGCCCCTGCCCATGTTCGACACCCAGGTGGCAGCGATGGCGGCCGGCTTTGGCGACCAGGTCTCCTATGAGGCGCTGGTCCGCCAGATGCTGAAGAAGGAACTGGACAAGGGCAGCCGCTTCACCGACTGGGCCCGGCGTCCGCTGTCGGAGGCCCAGCTGACCTATGCGCTGGGCGATGTGACGCATCTGGCGGCCCTGTATCCGCGGCTGCGCGAGCAGCTGGCCAAGGCCGGGCGGCTGGACTGGGTGCTGCAGGAGATGGGCGCCCTGACCGATCCCCAGCTCTACGACACCACGCCCGAAAACGCCTGGAAGCGACTGAAGCCCAAGAAGTATTCGGCCAAATATCTGGCCGCCTTCGTCGCCACCGCGGTGTGGCGCGAGCGCATGGCCCAGGAGCGCGACCAGCCGCGCGGCCGAATCATCAAGGATGAGGCGATCGACGAGATCGCCACCCAGGCGCCGACTGATCCGGACGCCTTCAACCGCCTGCGGTCGGTGTCCAAGGGATTCGGGGCCTCGCGGCTGGGCGAAAGCCTGATCGCCGAGCTGAAGACCGTGCTGGCCGACCCGGAAGCCCATGCGCCGGACATCGAGCGCCCGGGTCACCGTCCGGCGGCGGCGCCGTCAGTGGTCGAACTGCTGAAGGTGCTGCTGAAGGCCAAGAGCGACAACGCGGGCGTCGCGACCAAGATGATCGCCAATGTCTCGGATCTGGAAAAGATCGCGCTGGACGACGACGCCCCGGTCGACGCCCTGAAGGGCTGGCGGCGCGAGATGTTCGGCGAGGATGCGCTGAAGCTGAAGCGCGGCGAACTGGCGCTGGTGCTGAACGGCTCGCGCGTCGAGGTCGTCGAGATCGAGGGCTAGGCGGGCGGCGGCGCCGCCGGTTCCCACAGCTCGATGGGATTGCCCTCGGGGTCGTGGATGCGGGCGAAGCGACCGACCTCGGGCGCATCCCACTCGGCCTTGGTCAGCACGTCGATGCCGGCAGCCTTCAGCGACGCGATCAGGCCGTCCAGATCGTCGACCCTGAGGTTCAGCATCCAGCGCTTGTTGGCGGCGAAATAGTCGCTGTTGGCCTTGAAAGGCGCAAAGACCGTGGGTCCGGCCTGCTGGTTCCAGATGAAGACTCCCGGCGGGGCGCCGACGCCCAGATGCGTCAGATACCATTCGGCCAGACCCTCAGGGTCATCGGACCGGAAGAAGAAGCCGCCGATACCGGTGACTGCCATGGACGTCCCTCCCTGTGCTGGCCAGGACGGTGCGCCGCTCAGTCGCCGCAGGCAAGGTCCAGCGTATCGGCCAGGGATTTCAGCCGCCTGCGAGTCTGTTCGCCCAGCAGCATGTCGGCGTAGCCATCCGAAGGTGTCAGCGTCAGGGTGCCGTCATCGATCGCAAGGCGGGCCCCCGCCAGCAACTGGGGCGCCCGGCCGGACAGGTCACAGGCCAGACGGATCGCCTGACCCAACGCCTTGGCGTGGCGACGGCCCTCTTCATCCAGCAAGCGGTTGACGACATCGGGCTGGGGCGTGGCGGAGGGGCCGCCGTAACGGGCATTCAGTGCACAGGCGAGGAAGGCGCGTTCGGCGTGGGTCTGACCCGGAACGGGGGCGCGCAGCACCTGGTCGAATACCAGCTCGACCCGGTGGTCCGGGTGCAGGCGCGCGCCGAGGTCGCACAGGTGACAGGCGGCGGTGGTCAGGGTGCGGTCGCGCTCGCGGCCGAAGGTTTCGGGCAGGGCCGGCAGGACCGGGTCGATCCACGCCTGAACGGCGCCCGGCAGCAGGGGCGAGATGCCCTGGCGCGCGCCCCAGGTGGTGGACCCGGCGATCAGCGGATCGCTGGCCAGATGCTCGGCGCTGAGCGCCTCCTGCAGCAGGCCCTCGCGCAGGCCCCAGGCCGAGAACTCGACGGTCTTCAGCTCCAGCTTCTCGATCAGGGCCTCGAGCACCAGGGCGGCATAGGGCAGGGTCTCGGCGCGCCGGCGCGACACTCCCGGGGTGCGGTCCAGCGAGGTCCGCGACTGGCGCGAGACGAAGCGGGCGACGTCGCGGGTGTCGTCGGCGGTCATGGCGTACTGGTGGACGATCTGCAGCGGATAGTCGGACATGGCCATATGCAGCTGGGCGATGCTGCGCCAGGCCCCGCCGACCGCGTGCAGGGTCGGGGCCTCGAAGTCCGCGGTCTTGCCCTTAAGGCGTTTGTCGATCTTGGCGCGCAGCTTTTTGGCGTCGAACTCGCTGTCGTCGGCCAGCGCGAAGGGGCCAAGCGGCAGGGTGATGCCTTGCCCCACCTCGCCCTTGCCGAGACGAATCAGCTCCAGACTGGCGCCGCCCATGTCGGCTGCGACCCCCTCGGCGGTCGGGTGCCCGGCCAGAACGCCGCGGGCGGCATAGCGGGCCTCGTCCTCGCCCGACAGGACCCGGATGTGAAAGCCGGTCTCGGCTGCCACCCGCTCGCAGAAGGTCACGCCGTCTTCGGCCTCGCGCACGGCGGCGGTGGCGGCGACAAACACATGCTGCGGGCGAACGCCCTCGATCACGGCGGCGAACCGGCGCAGCGCCGGCAGGGCCATGGCCACGCCCTCTTCCGACAGGCGGCCGGTCTGCGGCAGGTCGCGGCCGAGGCCCGCCAGGACCTTTTCATTGAACACGGTCCAGATGGCGCGGCCTTCCAGCCGGTACAGCACCAGTCGCACCGAGTTGGAGCCGATGTCGATCACCGCCGCATCGGCGGAAGCCGTGGCTGTCGCCGGGGGGGACTCAGGCATCCGGACGTTCATAGCGCAACGTGGCCGGCAGGGTCTTCACCTTGCTGCCCCGCCCGGACAGGCTGGGATTGGTCATGAAATAACGGTGGGCTGAGAAGGGCCGCTCGGGATCGGCGGGCTTGAGCCGGCGATAGTTGCCCTTGGAATCCAGCTCCCAGCTCTGGGCATCATCCTTGAGGTTGGCGACCATGATCTGGTCCAGAACCTGATCGTGGACGGTGGCATTCAGGACCGGCGCCATCACCTCGACCCGGCGGTCCAGATTGCGATTCATCCAGTCGGCCGAGGAAATATAGACCCGGGCCTTGTCGTTCGGCAGGTCGCGCCCGTTGGCAAAGGCGACGATGCGGCTGTGCTCCAGGAACCGGCCGACGATCGACTTGACCCGGATGTTCTGGGACAGGCCCTTCACGCCGGGACGCAGGCA